>JAQGHC010000023.1 GCA_028289015.1 Candidatus Saccharimonadota bacterium
TGCTATTATAAGTTCATGAATAACAAAAAATACAAAACATGGTCAGCGCTTAGGTCTATCTCGCTTACATTTCTGATCTTCGCACTGCTAATAATGCTGCCTATCTCATTTGCCGATATAGTGACACGAACAATATACTATATAATCTTAGCTCTTCTTGTGGGATTCGCGATGGCTAGCTTCATGGAGGCGAGTAGATACAAAACCAATCCAGTCGGCAAAAGCCCGTCAGCCCTTTCCCCAAAAGCTAATAAATATATAGCTTTATGCCTTGGGCTTGTAATTATACTGATCGTCTTCCTTTGGCTTATACCAGAGATTATTAAAGCAAATAGCTAAGAACCTCTATCTAGATTAGTTCTGACTTCGTTCATAATACCCCACCATATTGATATTATTTGAACCATCGGCATCGTGGATGTCACCGTGTGGCCGGAGCTGGATCAAAGACCAATCTCAGCCGCTACTTATCTTGACTGGATACCGCTTATGCTCAATTACAATCCAGCTCTCAAAAAGCCAGCCGCCCTTGCCTGGGGCTCGGTACAATAATAGCCGCCAAAGAAATCGCCTTGGCCTGGCGCGGAATAGCGCCGATGGTCGGGCATGTAGTAGGCTCGGCCAGTTGTGGCCGTACTGGCAATTAACAACTGCTTGACGCCGCATTTGACGTAGGCGTACGCGTATCCACCCCACCCGCTGGTGAATAAATACAAAACCACGACACCCAACCCTAATGCCCAAAAGACATATATTGCCCAGATCGGCAGAAACGGCTTTTTGTCGTCAATCAGTTCGACTTCTTCGGGCGTTTCGGGGATTAACTCTTCCATTCCCCTTATTATAGCGGGACGGTCGAATTATTTTGTAGGCGGCTTGCTGCCGACAGTCACTTTGCCGTCACGTTCAATTGACACCGTCAGGTTGCGGGTCTGCTTTTTCAGGTTGGTCATCGTCGAGGGTAGGCTTTTTGCTTTTAACACCCCATACGCCCGTTCAATATCAGCAACGACATCTCTTGTCATAAGTTCATGCTGTAGCAACTTTAAGTCTTCAGCATACTCATCTGCTTCATACTGAGACGCGAATCCATAATGCAAGAAAGCTGGGTGTTCAAAATTACCATCAACCTTTAGTAGATCCGCACGTCGCTCGGTTAATTTAATTACATCATGTCCAGCGACGGCGACGCGCATCTGATCCTTTAAAGACATATCGTGGTGAAACTGCGTAGAGGTCAAAACATCAAGCGATAGCTCATAGGCGCGAACAATCTCGAAATATCGAGGGTCTACTGATTCACGCTGATGTTTACCCGCAAAAAGTATCGTTTCATCAATCCCGGTAGGATAGTTTGGTATGTCCTGAATTGGGCGATGTGACGGTAATCCGCCACCAAGGTCACTATAGGCAGTCGTACCGGCCTCGTAAGACGGATACAGTGTTGCCCGACCTACCCACCTGCGTCGTGCATGTTCCCACACGGAGCGGGGTTCATGTTCGGAATTCTCAGGGAGAGACGGGACTAATTCCATATGATTTATTTATAACATAAGCACAAATATAAGTCAATCCAAGCCATCAAAAAAGCCCCTTTGGATGATTTGCGCATCCTCTGGGACTTAGTTGGCACCTGTTTGTTTGATACTACTGTACCATCAAACGTGCTAATGTTTCAAGATTATTTTTTCTTAGAAATTGTAAGGAAACCATTGCGTGGGTTTTCTTTGACTTCGCGGTCTTCTGGAAGATCAGTCGGTTGACCCTTTGCATTCTTTTCTACCTTAGCGAAAAAGTAAATTGTCTGTGGTTTGCCACCACGTAGTGTTACTTCTGTGCTGTGTAAGTAGTAAGTGATACCCTTTGAGTTCGTGTGCTTGTATGCCATAAAGTTTTTATACCTCCTATTAGCGATTTACATTTGCTAGCGTACCCCCTCTAATCAGCGGTGTCAATATTTAAATACCCCTATAATGCCGTTTTAGAAGCATCCGTAGAATGGCGAGACTTAACAGACGGGCAATAATCATAACGATTATCATGATACAGATGACAACAGACCAGCCGGCAAAATCAGGCGACCAAAGCGGTGCTGAAAAGCTATAACGATACAGCTCGGTGCTTGGCAAATTAATATTTTGCACTGGGTCAGGAGAAGGCGGATATTTGGCCAGCTCATCTGCAAAACACTGAACATACGCTGGCGACCAGACGGTAAATCGAGGCTTACATGTTGCTTCTGCCTCAGCGTTGATATTGATGCCTGAACTGTTATTTTGTTTAGCCTCATCGACGATTTTTTGAGCATCTCGGCGGTATTGCCCTTCTAAATAAAAGGGTCCTGTCTCGGTGTTCATGTGCGCAGCAACATACCGTTGTAAATCATACAATCTATTTTGCGTTATAGAGCTGTCAAAAGGTTCAGCGGTTGATATGTCGGCGGCCAAAACGGCCTGACGCCTTTCGGCCATCCCTATGTTATTTAAACGCAAAAAAGTAGCGGCCACAAACATCATTAGCAATAACAACACTAATAATTGCCACGTTTTAATCTGTTGCAATTGCCTAATGCTTTTTCTAACTTGTCGCTTGTCTGCCACTAAAAATTATCCCACCTCGTATACTGTCTTTATTGTAGCATGAGCGCTATTTTCGGTAGAGATAAAACTTTGGCGCCGCAATAATAAGCACCACGCCGGCTGCTATATAAAAGAACATTTGCATCGCAGTCTGGTCGCTCGACACCATCAATAGCAATGCAAACAGCCCGCCAGCGATAGCAGCACCAAAACTTGCTGTCACTTCCATACAGGCCAAATACGTAATACGGTGACCGGATAAGTCTGCCGTATCGAACATACCCCTTGTAAATGCCATTGAATAACCCGTTGTTGCCGCCTCGTTAGCAACGTTTACCGCGGCAACTATGCCCACGTTATTTGCAAATGGTCGTACGAGATGAATCAGAGCATCGGCAAAGACAGAGAAACGCAACAGATCACCACCCCGTCGACTATCGATCAATTTTCCATACACGTATGATGCGGCAAGCGCAGCAATAATCACAACCGACAATAACGCACCCATTTTGACATATACTTCGTTCGTGCCCGTTCCAATGATGATCACTGCGACAAATAGCGTCCATACGGTGCCCGAGCTGACAAAATCAAACCCAACCCCAGTATGGGCAACCAAGCTGCGCCAAGTCGGCCGCCATGGGAATCCCTTGAAAACGAGTTTCTGTCGAGATTTTGGAGGCTCGCCCGTTTGGAATAACGGGATAGCAGCAACGGCGAACAGTACAGCGGCCACCCACATAGTCGACTCTGGACCCAATGCGAACGCCAACAAACCACCGACGAACGGACTAAGCCCTGTCGCGATCTTTTCGATCATATTCATGTAAGCAATTTCTTTTCCTGCATGCTCGATACTTTTAACTTTTGAAAAATCGATAGCATAGCAAAGGCTATACAATGTCGCCGACATACATTGCAAAAGCCCTGTCGCAATAATCGCGGGCAGACCCCACTCTGGCACGAACGTAAAGATGCCCATCGCAGGAATATACAAAAGATTTGAAAGTAAAATACCGTGTTTGGGGCCGAATTTTGACGCATACTGTGCGGCCGGAAAGACCGTAAATATCTTTACGAAATAATACAGTGTCCAAAAAGTAGCAATAAATAGGATGCTATAGCCATTTTGATAAAGAAAAATTGACATAAACGCCGAGGCGATATGAATTGCTAGTTTGCGCAGTAACGTCGAAGCATACAACTCTGCAACCTCAGAAAAGGTCGCATATCGCCAAAAATGGCGTCGCTGTAATAGTCGGTGAATAAATTGTTTGATCATATTTGTTTTTTATTGAGGTTATTTTTCATTATACACTACTGTTATCTTAAGCGTAAGTGATATACTAGCGGTATGAATATTTATTTCTCTGGCATCGGAGGCGTAGGAATCGGGCCATTGGCCGAAATCGCGTACGACGCCGGTTACACCGTCCAAGGGTCTGACGCGACTGAAACGCTTTTAACGCGCGAACTTCGCGGCCGCGGCATAAATATCACGATTGGCCAAGATGGTGAGTTTTTGTTCGCTTGCCATAATACGTCACGGATTGATTGGTTCGTACATACTGCAGCCCTGCCTGACGACCACCCCGAACTAGCACTCGCCCGCCGGCTTGGTATCAAAACGGCAAAACGTGACGAATTACTAGCCCAAATCATCAAAGAAAAAAATTTGGAATTGATCGCGGTCGCTGGCACGCACGGCAAAACCACGACGACCGGCATGATGGTCTGGACGATGCAACAGCTCGGTATTCCTGTCAGCTATTCAATCGGCACAACCATTAGTTTTGGTTCGAGCGGTAAATACATCCCTGACAGCAAATATTTTATTTACGAGTGCGATGAGTTTGACCGTAATTTCCTCCATTTCAGCCCATACCTCTCTCTTATCACCTCAATTGATTATGACCACCCCGATACCTATCCAACTGAAACCAGCTATTTAGCGGCATTCCATGAATTTATTACCAAATCAGAAATGACAATCATGTGGAAGAGCGATGGCAACCAGGTACATTCCACCGAAACAACCGGATGGATATTGGGCGATGACGAAGTGATGGATATTCGCATTTCAGGCGCGCATAATCGTCGAAACGCCACACTGATAGCTAAGGCCGTCGAGTATTTGCAAGCTGGCGACCAAGACAAAGCAATCACCTCCCTGCAGTCATTTCCCGGTACAGACCGACGCTTCGAAAGGCTCGACGATAATCTTTACAGCGATTACGGACATCACCCTGTTGAAATCGCCGCAACCCTACAAATGGCCCGTGAAGTATCCGACAACGTCGTACTGGTTTATCAGCCACACCAGAACGTCCGACAGCACGAGGTTAAAGATCAATACACCAATCAGTTCGAGTTAGCAGAGACGGTTTATTGGCTGCCGACATATCTGTCACGCGAAGATCCCGATCTGCCTATTTTGACGCCGTACGAACTGACCAAATCAATCACTAACCGTGGTGCTATCTATTCTGCCAACCTCGACAACGAGCTGTGGAATGCAATACAAACCGCCCGCCAACAAGGCAAACTGGTGCTATGCATGGGCGCCGGCTCTATCGACAGCTGGGTACGACAAAGATTGACAAATCAAAGTTAATTTACTTGAATATATCACCCCATTGAGTTGATGACACACCCACGCTCTTCATTTAAAGCCTTGTCCATCGTGTTATACTATCAGATATGGATACCCAAACAAGTTCGCAAAAACTTACTAGTTTCTCAGCTCAAGATTCAATAGATGCCGCAGTTATCGTCCTTGTTATGCTCGCCTTCTACGTCCTTGGTTCTGCCGCGCTGCGCTATGTCGTCAAAAATGCAGTCGAACGAAGCCGTCAAAAGACCTGGCATCGTAAAGACATCGAAAAACGCCAAAAAACACTTGTCGGTGTTGTCGTTAATATTTGGCGGATACTGGTCATTTTCGTGGGCGGATTCCAACTACTCCAAATAGTTTTTCCAAGTATCAATACTGCACCGTTGTTCGCCAGTGCCGGTATTGTCGGTGTCGCAATCGGATTTGGATCGCAAGCACTCGTTAAAGACTTTCTATCTGGTATCTTTATTATTTCCGAGAACCAATACCGTGTTGGCGACATTATCGACATTAACGGCAGCACAGGCACGGTTGAACGTATCGGAACGCGATCAACGGTGATTCGCGATAACGACGGTAATGTCCACTACTTCCCCAACGGCAGCGTCCAGCATGTCATCAATAAAACAATGGGCTACAGCATGGCGAGATTTTCAATTGGCGTCCATCCATCAAACGACCTTGATAAAATTATTTCTATCATCAACGAGACTGGCAAAAAACTGGCTGGCGAAGAAAAGTGGAAGAACAAAATTATTGATGCGCCCACGTTCGAATCAATTGGTGAATTTACCCCGTCAACTGTTCAGCTGTTCATTTCAGGCAAAACACAACCTTCCGACCAGTGGTCAGTAACAGCAGAAATGCGTCGTCGGCTTTTATTCGCGTTTGAAAAAAGTAAAATAGAATTATAGTCTGATTTATTCAGTAGGCTCAACAGGAGCAGCTGGCGCGTCAATTGCCAGTGCGGCGTCGCTCATGACGTCACCGCTAAAACTATCGACATTCGTTGCTTGTGCGGCACGCTTGTGATACATCGTACGAAACTCTTCTATAACTTTTTTATCTATCTCGCCTACCGCTGGAAATCCCTTGAACACTTCGGACGTGGCCACTTTTTCTGTCACATGCTCATACCCAGGGCGACTTAGGTCAAGCTGCGCAGCACCACTGCTTTCATATAGTTTCATCGAGACTGCAACCAACATCAGCGCAATAATTATAGACATACCGACCATTACCAAAAATCGGTGCTTTTCCCAGCCCACTAGATGGTGCGCGTCTGCTGTTAATTCTTCTTCGGTCATGATTTATCCGCCTGAAAGTTTTTTGCGTACATATCAACTTTAACCCCATAATCTTGAATTGTCTTATGTAGATCTGCGGCGGCCTCATGAGTCAATCGACGCTTTTCACGTGTGTCCACGACACTATCGTAAAAGGCGACTGGCTGGTTGACACAATTAATTCGCAGACTGGCAGACATCGCTTCTTCGTATAGTTGATATTGCTGGCGGAACGCTTCTAATTGCTTGTCATACTGCGCAGCCGTGGATAGCAAGGTCTCATCACTGATACGGTTTAAGACAATCCGACTATTAAACGGTGCTATTAACTTTGTGGAAATCGATTCGTAAATCTGACCACGATTGACGCGCAACCCAGCGTCGGTGGCGTGCAATTGAAATAATGTCGACTGTGCATCGACACAGTTGGTGCGAATGCGGGCGATATGCGAGTCGGTCATGGGCGCTGTTTCCTCAGCGGACGCAGCAAAACCAAAGATCGCTCCACTAAATAGTGTGGCAAGAATAAATATTGTCATTATGCGGGAGCGACTCATTCCTTTTATTATCCCTCAAAATGACCTATTTGGTCAAATGTAAGATATTATCAGTTTCAGTCACCAATCCGTCCGCCAACAACCCACTTAAAGCGGCCGTCAACCGTTCATCATCAGCGTATTGCTGATGCAGCACGACCTGTGGAATATCATCGGCTGCAAGCTGTTTGATAATAATTCCGCGAAGTTCTCGCACACTGCCTCTTAACGTCGATTGCTTTTTATAATGCTTGCTTTGCGTAATTCGTCCGACGCCGTTCTTTTTTAGCCACGTACCATAATCCATGAGCGCCCAGTAAAACTCACGCGGATGATCATTGTCGAGAGTTTGTTGGATCACTGGCAGTAGCTGCGCGTCACTAATTTTATCTTGCTCATCAAAGAAATGATGGAAATAAACCGTTCGAACGTTCGTTTCGATAAATGGTATTGGCTGGTTAAAAGCATACGTCATGATCGCACCAGCCGTTCCCGGGCCAACACCTGGCAGGCTAAGAATATCCGACGCACTTTTCGGAAACGAGCCATTAAACTCTATCATGATTTTCTTTGCGCTTTCATGCAAAAACTTGGCACGACGGTTATACCCTAACCCACTCCATAGCGTTAATGCATCAGCTAGAGATGCGGCCGCTAAACTTCTTTCATCAGGGAATCGCTCGATAAATGCCTTGAACTTTGGTATCACTCGGTCTACTTGCGTTTGTTGCAACATTAGTTCGCTCACTAATACGTAGTACGGCCGCGTATCGTCGCGCCATGGCATACCGCGATACAGCTCGCGACCTTTTTCCCATATCAATTCCTTAAACTCGCCATCAGTCATTCATCTAGTATAACGATCACATTAGCCTTTCGCCTAGTTATTGGCAATTGATCTTACCTGCTCATCCGTAATTCCTCCTTTATAAATAAACTATACTGGCTCACGGGGGTATAATAGAAGTATGGCAAAATATGTTTTAGGTGGCGGGTGTTTCTGGTGTTTGGACGCGGTATATTCGCAGCTCCGTGGCGTGACGAAACTAGAAAGCGGGTACGCTGGAGGTAATGGTATTCCAAATTATTGGCGCGTCGTCAACGGGGACACTGGCCATGCCGAAGTTGTACATATATGTTTTGACGAAGCTATTATTCCAAACGAAGTTATTCTTGATATTTTCTTTTTAATTCACGATCCGACCAGCCTTAATAAACAAGGCGCCGACGAGGGAGTACAGTATCGATCGACCATGATGTATGCCGACAGCGAACAAAAATTGGTATTTGAATCCGCTTTACGACGCGCCGAAGAAATATGGGAAAAAGCTATTGTTACCGAAATCGTCCCGTTAGAAACATTTTACATTGCCGAACCCGAGCATCAGGATTACTACAATATGAACTCTGAGACTGGTTATTGTCAAATCGTTATCGATCCAAAAATTAGCCATATCCGCAACAAATATAAGTCATGGTTCAAGGAGGAGTCGCTATGAAATTAACAAAGTATGAGCACGCTTGTTTTACCGTTGAAAAAGACAACCACCTTATCGTTGTTGATCCGGGCGGATTTAGCGGAGATTTTATCGCACCCGAAAATGTCGTTGCAGTGGTTGTCACTCACCAACATGGTGATCACTTTGATTCGGATATTTTGGCATCGATCCATGCGAAAAACCCTGATGCAATATTACTTGCCGACCAAGGGGTCATCGATATGACACCAGAGTTTCGCAGTCGCGCCATACGAGCCGGGCAAAAGGAGCACGTAGCAGGATTTGAGCTCGCCTTCTTTGGCGGCAAGCATACCCAAATTCACCGCTCAATTCCGTCTATTCCAAACGTCGGTGTCCTAATCAACGATTTATTATATTATCCAGGCGATTCATTTGCACTGCCTGATGTGCCCATTGATACGCTCGCCATCCCTGCCGCCGCACCATGGTTGAAGATCGGTGAAGCGATGGATTTTTTACTTGCTATTAAACCGAGGTTTGCCTTTCCGACACATGATGCTATCTTGTCTGAAATCGGCAAAGAACTAAGCGATGCAATGCTAGGTCAGGCAGCAAAGTCCGCCGGTATCGAGTACCGTCGCCTAGAATCGACACTCGATATATAGAAATAGCCACCGCAATAGGTGGCTATTTAAGTATTTATTGCAGCCGATTACTTAAGATGAGTCTTGGTATCTTTTTTAACTTGCTTGACGGTGCGTTTCGCATCGGCAGTCACACGCTTAGCTCGAGTCATTGCTTCGACACCAAGCTTTGACGCTTCTTTAGCGACAACCTTCGCTGACACCTTGGTGCTTTTAGCAAATTCACTCGCTTCTTCTCCGGCATGTTTTGCGCTGGATTTTACTGTTGCAAAACCTTCGGCGCCAATATCTTTAGCTAAATCTGCTTTATCTTCAGCATATTTTTTAGCTTCAAAGGCTTTGTTCCTGAAATCTTGACGTGTTTCTTTGCCACTTTTTGGTGCTAGTAATATACCTGCAGCAAATCCAGCCGCAGCGAGGGTGACGATTTTTAATAATGTTTTACTCATAATTTTTATTCTCCTTGTTCTCTTTGTTATTTTTGAAATAAATTAGCGATTCGACCAAGCACTTTTGCTGGCGTCAGCCACTCGCTAGCTTCAGCAAGATTTTGCATAACAGCATCAAAATTTTGAGTAATTTTGCGTATTTTTAGTAATATTGCAATAACGATTCCTAAAATGACAACCACTACGGTTGACAGCAGAAGAACTGCGATTGTTAGCAGCGTAATGGTTGTCTGTGTATCCATATGTCTGTTTTTCCTTTTTTGTTTTATATCATTCGGCCGAATTGTTTGTTTAGTTGGTAGTGTTTGTGTTTGATGATCTAACTATTATATATTAGCATAAGTTTGATTATAATGCAAGTATAAGTAGCCGTTATATTACAAGGTTGGCAATGATTCGGTTTGCTGCATGTCTATAGGAGTAATGCCTGAAGGAATCAAATTCTGCAGATCCCCGCCATTATGTTGCAATAAGTCCGTCACGACTTGATATAACGTAAAGATAATCACGCCACCACTGATCAACATAGCCGCACCGCTAATAATTGCAAACAATGCCACCGTTTTCACGGCGAAGGACTTATACCGTGCGAACTCTACCATTCCTTGGCCTTGTTTGTCCGTCATAGCGCCGGACATAATTAACACTAGGTCGACGACGACCCATACGCCGAGCCCGCCAAAAGTAATGAGCTTTAAGACGCCCGTTCCTGTCTTTCCTAGATAAAATCGATCGACACCAAAAGTTCCCCACAAGAAACTGAGGAAGAAGACGGCCAAGAAATGTCGCGGTAACCGCTGCGTCTTTAAACTAGCAGCTGAGTTGGAAGTATCAGGCATATGCTTATTATACGCTAGTTGGCTTTTTCGCGAGATGGTCAATATAATTACTTAACAGCGTCGAGCACAGCATAATTTTCAGTAAATGGCAGATTGATAAAATCCGCCTGTTGTTAGCGCCCGGTATTATTAAGCAACGCGACATTATACAACGTTGTCGCTAAGCGCGCTTAGCGTATGACATTCCGGCATCGCTTATCGCTGATCTTAGAAAGATAGTCATTCAAGTATTGTCGCGATATGGCAGGTGTCGGGGCTCGGCGAAGTGTACGTGCAGCCATTGGGTTCGATGACTTATTCACGCCAGCAAATCCTGATCAGGTGCGCAACCTTTAGGTGGGTCGTAAATAAATTAATTGCCACGCTAGCCGGTACTTTTATGTTGAAACTTTAACTCGTACGCCTTACCAATCCATTGGCATTAATTTCGTGGTGACACCCAATGATGAACCTTCTCGTAATGCTTTCATACTGAAATCGTCATAACTGTCATCTAGTCAGGCATAAAATAAAATATAACGATACATAGTTAATTTAATAAATAGACCAGCCTCTATACTGTAGTGGCTGGTCTATTTATTTAGTTATCGCAAATTACGTAATTACTTAAGTCGTCTGTTCGTATTAATTTCGACATCGACGTCAGTGGAGCGCGTGTTGCCAGCAACGCGGCCCGTACGCTGCTTTGCTTCGCCACCTAGATCTTTCGTCTCTGACGCAACGCGATTTGCATGCTGCTTAGCGCTTTCAGCTAATCCAGTGAGCTCATCATTTGCGTTGTTGGCATCTTTATGAAACGTGTTCATGCCATCTTTCATCGCGTCCTTCATATGGTGCGCCTTTTCGCCGGCAACCTTTTTAGCATCCTGTGCTTTGTGCTTTAAATCTTCACGAGTCTCTTTGCCACTTTTCGGCGCTAGTAACATACCGGCAATGAATCCTGCAGCGGCAACAGCTATAATGTTTGCTCCTTTATTCATATCCATACCTCCTCTTATTTAATTT
Source organism: Candidatus Saccharimonadota bacterium (assembly GCA_028289015.1). Lineage (GTDB taxonomy): Bacteria > Patescibacteriota > Saccharimonadia > Saccharimonadales > Saccharimonadaceae > UBA6022. The sequence goes on from JAQGHC010000023.1 coordinate 11,413, forward strand.
ATTTATGAAACGCTCGACGTGCTTCGGCAAACAACTTGACGGGGGATAGCCAGTCGGTCGCCTTGCCGACATTCTCGAGTACGAAATTTAATTTTTTGGTCATCTGACGCACTTTTATCAGGACAATGATGACTACGACCAATAACCCTATAATAACGAGCGACAGCAATGACACGGTGATTGTCAGTAATGTGATGATAACATCTGATTCCATGTAGGCAACTTCTCCCTTCGGTACATTAGTTACTACATACATCAATAATACTGAAAATACAGATACACGCTGTGAGATATCTTACTATTCTTCGCTGGCGAAGTTGAAATAATCTCGTCGTGGTTTTGAAAAATAAATATTGCTACTTGAAAAAAGACATACTCTAGCGTTAGCCTATATTTACCAAAAGCGACTTCCAATAAATACGCCAAGATTCAGCTGCTGCGGCAGACGACAGTTTATCGTGCCGCAGGCTAAAGCCTGCTTTAGCCGGGGTCTTAGCGTAAATACCAACGACAACACGCGATCCATCGCGTAGTGCTACCCGGTAATGTCGCCATTTTTCAGTCTGCGTCGTACTACTCGTTATGATTGGCATATCATTAAATTCGGTGCGTGATTGCACTATTTTTAGCCACTGATACAACGCGTCATCTACTGTACCCGATAAAGTTTTACTAACGCTGACTGAAAAATCGCCACCATTACTTTGGCCTGACTTTCGCCGGCCCGTCACTTGTTCATAGCGAACCGTTAAAGATTGCGCCCACCACCTGGCCACTTGATACTCAGATACTAACTTAGAGGCAATTTCTTTGTGCGATAAGTCTTGTGCGCCCATTTGCTGCAATCGCTCTAACCAGGTACTCCACGAGTCGCCAGTTGAATTTTCGATTGCTTTATCTGAAATAAGCTCACTCATATGGCTATTGTAACATCGTCTGCGCTAAATGTAGCGGATATAGCTATTTTATTCCTCTATTTTTACGGAAAGCTCTTTCAGCTGCGCCGCATCAACCGTACTCGGCGAGCTCATCATTACATCAACGCCGGAGCCGTTTTTTGGAAAGGCCACGACTTCGCGGATGTTCGTTTCATTTGTCAGTACCATAAAGATACGATCGACACCAAAGGCACAGCCCGCATGTGGTGGTGCACCAAACTTGAACGCATTAATTAACGCGCCAAATTTTGCATCAACATAGGTTGTATCGTAGCCGAGCACATCAAATGCCTCATACATGACGTCAGGGTTGTGGTTACGTACAGCACCGGAACAAATCTCATAGCCGTTCATAACCATGTCGTATTGGTCGGCAACGATTGCTAATTTATCTTCAGATCGTAGCGCTTCTGCTCCGCCTTTTGGCATCGAGAACGGATTGTGACCAAAGTCGATCTTTTTTGCCGCATTATCCCATTCATAGAAAGGAAAATCGACGATCCATGCTAGGGCGACCTTATTTGGATCTTTTAAATTAAAGTGGTCGGCAAATTCTGAACGTAACCGGCCTAACACTTTATTAACAACAAGTCGCTGATCAGCACCGAAGAAAATCGTATCACCATTTTCTGCGCCTGCTTTTTGCTTGATTGCCGCGACTTCATCTACTGACAAGAACTTCGCAATCGGAGATTTAACTTCGTCATTTTCAAAAATAATATACGCAAGACCGCCGGCACCCTCGGATTTTGCGATCTCGGTGAATTGGTCAATCTGCGAGCGACTGAGAGTACTGGCGCCTTTGACGCAGATAGCTTTAACGACGCCGCCGCCTGCAATCGTGTTTGCGAAAACACCAAAGCCAGTGTCGGCAAGGGTGTCAGATAAATCAATAAGTTCCATGCCAAAACGAAGATCAGGCTTATCGGAGCCGTAACGATCCATCGCTTCATTATAAGGAATTCGCGGCACATCATCGGTAATGAGCGTCTTGCCAGCAAACCCAGTAACGAGCTGCTTAATGAGCGGCTCCATGGTTGTACGGACCGTTTCGCCATCTTCGACGAATGACATTTCAAGATCTAATTGGTAAAAATCGCCATACAATCGATCGGCGCGAGGATCTTCGTCGCGAAAGCACGTCGCGATTTGATAGTAGCGCGACACACCACCAACCATCAGCAATTGCTTGAACTGCTGCGGCGCCTGAGGCAAGGCGTAGAAGCTGCCTGGATGAACGCGGGACGGAACAAGGAAGTCTCGTGCGCCTTCTGGGCTGGAGTTTGCAAGAATCGGAGTAGCCACTTCGATGAATTCATTTTCTTCCATATAATCACGAAGAACTTTATAGTATGCCGCCCGTTTTTTAAGCGTCTGTTGCATTTTCGTACGACGCAAATCAAGGTAGCGGTATTTCAGGCGAAGCTCTTCACTCGCCTGCATCGTATCGCTATGGACTTGGATCGGCAACGGCTCTGAACGGTTAAGAATACGTAGCTCGTCTACTACCACCTCGATGCTGCCAGTCTCGATGTTGGGATTTTTAAGCGCATCGTCACGTTCTTTGATCATTCCTGTAACAGAGATGACAAACTCATCGCGTAGCTGTCCAGCGAAATTAAACGCCTCGGCGTGTTCAGGCTGGATGACTAATTGGATAATACCTGTATGGTCGCGCAGATCAATAAAAATCAAGCCGCCATGATCACGACGTGAATGCACCCAACCGCTAATGTTGGCGTATTGTCCGGTTGAGTCGGCTAGTTCTCGTACTAGTGTTCTTGTCATATTCTCCTTATTTTACCACTCTCACCTCTATAAGACTAGACGTCTTCGCGATTCGTTGGCCGGTTGGTGTTGCGTAAGTTTCTGCGAGCGACGCGGCGAAGATCACTATGGGCGTCGAACTCATCAATAATCTTACGGCCGATAAGTGTTTCGATCGTATCCTCCAGGCTAAGAATCCCGACTGTTTCTTGATCATCATTCACGACAATAAACAAGTGATGATACGTGCGAAGAAATGCCATTAACGCATGATGTAAGGTCTGGTCTTGGTGAATATAAAAAACACGTGGCTCCATTGCCTTTTCAGCCGTAAGGGAGCGCTTCGTGTCTAGGCTTAATAGATCGCGAACATGCAACACACCAATAACATGATCAATATCTTTGTCGACTACTGGGAAGCGCGTATGCCCTGTTTTATGCAACGCATCTAAAACTAAAGGGCCTAACAGCTCTTTGGCACCAATGCTATCAATTTTGCTACGCGGGTGCATGATTTCTTTCACCTTTCGGCTTGAAAACTGCAGCCCGTGTATCATTAATGATTTTTCGTCGGTAGTAAGAATACGCTGTGACTGAGTAATCAAATGTAGCAACTCTTCGCGAGATCCTAAATGAACATTTTTATTCAACGCCACTAATGGATGGCGCACCGCACGAAACAACTTCGGGTATTTTTCAATCAAATCCAATAATAACTGCTCTGAGTGATGATAGATCCTTAGCGACTGTCGGTGAATTAGACTTATACGAGCGACCGCTCCATAACCAAGCGCAATAAGGAGGGAAATTAAAATGCCTATCAGCATTCCAAGCCAAGCAATTGATGACACTGTCAGCGTAACGAGAAGTAATGCTATCAATATATGTTTAATTGAAATAATATCAACCAGCATCTTTTCGCGGCGATCGATGCTAGTGGCAGCCAGTTCGCCACTTTTTTTGCGACGCTCTAATTCGAAGGGACTAAGTCCGCTTCGCTTTGGCTCAAACCCACTGACAATTACCAAGAAGATAAAGATGACGACGAACATAAATACCATGAGAACTATCATACGTACCTATATTGTACAGTATATTCCCGCGGGACGTCATCGCTTTCGCGCTGCACGTCATTCAATAATTAAAAGTGGTCATGAGCGACCGACAATTCATAGAACCATGCCCTCTTTCAGGTGTGTTTATTCTGTGAGTCTGACTATATTTCGCCAGGAGTTTCCGTGGGCGAAGCGGCGTGAAGTGGACGCTCTTTTAGTAACGTCACCAGGATCAACGCACCAAGCATCATGATTGACGTGACGATAAAAATGGCATGTAAACTCTGCGAAAATGCATTCACGATTTTATTACCATAGGCCTTTTGATTAGCAGTAAACTCATTTTGCAGCTTATCTTTCACTGTTATTGGAATAGAGATACTAGCCATATTTTTCGTAAACCCATCGTCAATTTTTTCCTTAGTCGTTGGCATATTTAGTGTAAGTAACGTATTGACGTCGTTCGGGTCTGAGAGAATTTGACTAGCGACTGGTGATTGCTTAAGTGACTGAACATATGCATCCTTATTCATATCACCAAGATTACTAGTAATTCCGAGTGTCAGCATGCTACCAAAGACCGCCACGCCTATCGTTGAGCCGAGCCCTCGGAATAACTGACTCGAACTGGTCGCCATGCCAATATCTTTCTGCTCGAACTCATTTTGAATCGCAATATTCAACAGTGGCATAGCTGCGCCGATACCAGCGCCGACAAAGAAAATTATAATTGCCTGTTGAAGGAATTGACTGGTTGGCGTTAACGTAGCCAATAACCCGATCGCTACTGTCGCAACGATAAAGCCACCAACCATGAAACGTTTGTACTTACCGTATTTAGAAACCAACTGACCGGTCGTAATACTAACTATCATCAGTCCGGCAATCATCGGAAGCAACATCAATCCCGAAGTAGTCGGACCCGCGCCATAGACTTGTTGATTAAACTGCGTCAGATACATAATCGATCCAAGCATTGCCGCGCCGACGAACACCGCTATACCGGAAAGTAGTAAAAAATTACGATTTTTGAAAAACTTTAAGTTAAGAATCGGCTCTTTGGAGCGACGCTCGACATAGATAAACGCAGCGGTTGAAAGCGCAACGATAGCCGCCATGATAATGCGCAGGGTCGTCAAACTCATTCCAGTGCTGCTTAATAAATCAGCGAAAATCTTATCTGTGTTATCAACTGCCAAAACAAGTGTCGCAAGTGCCACGGCCAACAGGCTGGCGCCGATATAATCGACACGTGGCTTTTTCTCATGCTTTAGTGACGGGCAATAAATAGCAATAACTACAAACGCGGCAATACCAATAGGGACATTGATAAAGAAGGTCCATCGCCAATCAGTTACCATTCCGAGGAACTGATGAGATTCTGTTAAAAATCCACCCAACAACGGACCAACAACTGACGAGACGCCAAACACGGCACCAATCATTCCCTGCCACCTGCCACGTTCTCGCGCCGCAAATAAGTCACCGATAATCGTGAAGGCATTTGCCGTAATAATACCACCGCCGATACCCTGAACGGCGCGCCAGATAATAAGTTGGTTAATATCAGCAGCCATCCCACTAAATAAAGAAGCGACTGCAAAGATCGTGACACCGATAAGCAATAATAGTCGACGCCCGAACATGTCCGACAACTTACCTGCAATCGGCGTCGTAATCGTCGTCGTAATCAAATATGCCGTGACTACCCAGCTAAGTGCAGAATAAGCATCGAACTCCTCGACAATCTTACCGAGGGCCGTTGAAATAATCGTCTGGTCAAGCGCTACCAAAAATAGACTCGCCATGACGGAAATCATAATAATAATTTTTTTGCGCAAACTTAAATGGTGGTTCATGCGTTTATGTCCGCTTTCCTACTATTACTTTTGTGTATGAAGAACGTCTTTGTAGACTTCTATATTGTCGCTCAGCTGTTCGATGATCGAACGGAGCTGTTCTTCTTGGATCAAACCGACCCACTTGCCTTGTTTTGATCCGACAACATATAAACGGTCACCTGGTTCGATGCCAATAATTTCACGCGCTTCAGCTGGTATGACTACTTGGCCCTTTGTTCCTACTGTTGCTGTTCCATATAATTTCTTGTCGTGCATCTTTTACTCCAGAATGGTTAGTGCTTTTCTATCACCAGTCTACTATTTGTATGAAAAGTATGTCAAGTATGACAGTTGCCTAATATAAAAAACACCCCGGTGCCTTGAGGTGTTTTACTTTTTGATGAAATCAGTTTAATGATTTCGGGGTGAACACACGTTCTAATGTGCGATATACAGTTGCCATTCGGCAGGCACCACATCCACTGCAATCTTTTTGCTTCGTGATGAAACAAAAGTGATAGCTATAGGCATGGGTTTTTTGTACTCCTTGTACTACGTACAGCCTTGCGTGCTTCGACCTTTAAATTAAAATTTTCGTGTTTTTGACGCAAGGCACATCATCTATAGTACCAGTCGAATGCTGGGTCGTCAAGATATGCATGATATTTATCACGCTCTTGTTTATATATTAAAGGACTTTAAACCGCTTGGCAAGTAGATAAACGGCGATAGTAATGATAACTGTAAATATTACAATATTCGTATACATCCAGGCTTCATCCTGAAAAGGCAGCGGCACATTCATGCCATACATGCCGTAAAATACATTCGGCAACGTAATCATAACCGTTAATACGGTTAACGTCTTCATGCGCTGGTTGAGTACGTTATTTGCAATCGTCCCATACGCATTACGGATGCTTGTGACTGTCTGATTGTGCCGTTCAATCGAGACAAGCAGCTGGCGGATATATAACATAATATCGTCAATCGCCTCTTTATCGCCTTTATCCTGCACCGTTTCACGTAATCGTTCAGCCACTACCAGCATACCGCTAAGATTCATACGATATTCATTAAGGTTGTCTTCTACGGTAACGAAAGCAATAAAATCTTGATTCGTCACCTCATGCGTACGCAAGCGACGACCCGTATTGAAGATATACCTGGCCGTGCGCTGCAATAAATCTTCATACTCACTGACGACGGTCGCAAATAAACCTAATAATAGACTGGTGGTCGTCGCACCCTGCTGCGCTGTCAAAACTGGGGTAGCCAGTTTGTAGTCTGTCAAAGATGCGATAGATACGTTTGCAAATACCGTTCCTTTTACTGCTAGTAAGACAGGCGTAGTGACGACTTGGCCATGCTTGCCGCGCTGCGCTGTGCGCACAAAGACATACAGGTCATCATCGTGCGCTTCGACGCGCGGAAGCTCATTAATGTCGAGCACGTCACGTAGTACATTAAAATTCATACCATAAGTGTTTGATAATAGACGCAAATCCGTCTCATCAACACCTTCACCATGGATCCAAACATTCTCGCCAGGAGGTGTCGTTACCTGCTGGTACGCTTCACCGTCGCTGCGTTTGACATAATACTTTAACATACATAAGCAGTATAGCGCGTTTTCAAACCTTTGACTACGCTAATGCAAGGGTCGAAAAAAGCGGTAAAGTCATCTTTACCGCTACGCTAAAATTACTCTCAATCCTCGCAGTATCGATAGTATTATATTAAGGCGCCCTAGTGTGCTTTCATAATCCTTGTCGTACCGAACATGCGAAGCGATAACGTCGGCATACTAATAGTTTTGCTATCGCGATGCTTGACATTCAACTCAGGATATTTCTGCATCTTCTTTGTTAAAAACGTGTGAATACGCTGATCTAGCTCTTGATCATTATAATTTGTCATCTTGCACCCCTCCAGCTTAATAATTTCATTTTACCCCCCACAAATTCTCTGTTCAGTGGTTAATAACTACTATACTAGTCATGGTTCGCAAGCAATGTAATCAAACTTACATGTAACCTGTTATAATTTTCACATTTTACTTTTCGTAGTATGATAGAAAGAGGTAAGAGAGTATAAAAATTATGGATAACCTGTTACACAGCATACAATCCCACACGTTGACGCGCTTTGTAAAAAAAGGCTCTATTTTACTTTATCAAGGTGAAATCCCTCGAACGGCCTTTATTATTCGACGAGGGCTAGTGCGTGTGTACACTATTACTACTTCTGGCGAAGAACGCACCATAGCATTGCACGGCAAAGGAGACATCTTCCCTCTGCCGTGGATATTCGGTGAAGTCACTAACACTTTATTCTACTATGAAGCAATGGTAGATTCGGAGCTTGTCACTGCACCAAAAGCTCATATTCTTGAAGCGGTCGCAAACGACCCTGCACTTACTGCGGCCATTTTGAAATTTAGCATTAATGAGTATACCGCCCTGTTGCTGCGCATCACCGCGCTTGAACAATCCCGTGCAGCCGAAAAGATCGGCCTCACGCTATACTATCTGATTTTTCGCCATAGTATCGAAAAAACACCCGGCCTATTTACAATTGACATTAAAATGACTCAATCAATGATCGCTAGCCTTGTCGGCCTGACACGCGAAAGCACGGCGGTTAATCTCAAACTACTTAAGAAAAAAGGTATTATTCAATACAGTAAATTTACGTATGTTATCGATAAGGCAAAACTTGAACGTTTTGTCGGTGAAGACACCTTCAAAGACCTGACGCTTAAATAATATCTTATTTCTTAATAGCTATCGAGTCTTCAACGATTCGAATTAATTCTTTTGGCGATGCCCGCGCCTTTAAGACGTACCTCTGCGCGCCAAACTCGTATGCTTCGTCAATCTCTTGCTGTAAATCGTAGTTGCTGAATACAATGATCTCTACGTTCTTATGTTGTGTTTTTGGTTTGTATGCCTTTAAAAACCCGACACCGTCAAGCGTTGGCATACGTAAATCCAGAAAGATGATATCGGGCTCTTCCTGCGTGGTCAGAATTAACGCCTCTTTGCCGTTAAATGCCGTGCGCACCCTGTAGCCAGCCGTACTCAGAATAGTGACATATGCCTGATTGAGCGCGGCGTCGTCTTCAATGATAAGAATACTCGGTTGTTTTTTCATTTTACTACCCCTATCACTTATTGGACGATGATGAATCCTAGTCGACTCGCAGGATTAGCAACGAATAAATATAATTGTGAGTTACTAAGTACTTCAGGCTTAATTTTATTTTACATACATCATTGCAGTTCGGCATCCAGTATAATCTGATTTGATTTGATGAAAATACCATGAAAAAGAGGCCATAATTGACCTCTTTTTCATGGTATGTCATATAAATTACGCTTTGATACCACGACCGCTAGTAGCAGCCTTAACGATAGCAAGTAAGATAACTGCACCGAGAATAGCGACCAGTAAACTGCCTATATTAAAGCCTTCAACTTCGTTGCCGGTTAACATACGAACTACAAAACCACCGATAAATGCACCGATAATACCAACGATGATATTTGCCATTGCGCCCATTTGAGCATCGGTTTTCATTATTTTTGATGCGATCCATCCAGCTAATGCGCCAAACAAAATCCATAGTACTATATCTAACATTGTTTCCTCCTTATTTAACGTACCTTAGGTACATAGATATCATATACGCTCCATTGTTCGTCAGCTGTGAAATAAATTACAAAAAAACTTATTTCTTTTTCGCAAGTGTATAACTAAAGCTGATTTTCTTGACGTCGTCTGCGCTAGCCTCAAGGGATTCAATCATAAAGATGATGGCGACTTCTATAAATATTACTGCATCCAGTAGGCTGATCGCATACCAATATGATAAGTGGATTGCACTGATAGCAAGCGCTGATGCAAAAGCTGCTAAAAACAGACGAAAATACCCCGACCGGGGCGGACTCGTCACCAATAGCGTTACGAGGACTACAATAAGTGCGGCGCGCATATACGCATAATAAATCGAGGTTGAGGCCAGCCACATCAATGGCGTATCAGGTTGATATAGACCACTAAAAAGCATGGCACATACAAGAAGAGTCGTAATGACAATAAGTAGCCTTTTAACACCCATACTTCATTCTCCGTTAGTTAGTATTATCCCCACCTTAGCAACTTTTCAGCTAATCCTCTGTAATTTATTTTACTTTTTTGTGCATTATGCAAACTTCTTCCCCTATGTTGTAAACAGGCATGTCATCATCTGTTAAAAAATAACATTTAATTCTACTGTTGCTATTCTATTTGTTTCTTATAAAATATAAGCATATACCGAATTAATCTTCTGCAGTCTCCTATTTGCAATAAAATTCCTAAACAGGAAAATTGTCATGAATCCACGTGACGCCCAAGAAATCACAGACACTAAAAATAAATATCAACTATTAGTTGATAGTGTGCAAGATTATGCCATTTTTTTATTAGATTCTTCTGGGTACGTAGAAACCTGGAACATCGGTGCAGAGAATATGAATGGATACACCCCTGGCGAAGTAATTGGTCAACATATTTCAATGTTCTACACACCTAACGATATCAGTGAGGGCAAACCGGAAAAAGAATTATTGCAAACTGCCCAAGAGCTACATATTGAGACTGAAGATTGGAGAGTGAAGAAGGATGACAGCCGATTTTGGGCAGTTACCACGACGACCGCCCTTTATAGCGAAAGCGGTTCTTTAATCGGTTTTGCTAAGATAACAAAAGATATTACCGATAAAAAACGCAGTAAAAATGCTTTAATTGCAGCGAACAGACTTTTAAAGCACCAACATGTCGAACTCGAAGCACTAAACAACGTTAAGGACGAGTTTGTGTCACTCGCGTCGCATCAATTGCGCACACCCGCGACAGGGATAAAACAATTCTTAGGGTTGCTACTGGAGGGCTATGCCGGTCCGCTGACCGAGCAGCAAATGGCATACATCCAGAAAGCATACGACAGCAACGAACGTCAGATTGATCTAGTAAACAGCTTGTTGCGTACAGCCCAAATTGACGCCGGTAAAGTTATACTAGACAAATCATTCGTAACCTTACGGACAATCATTGATGAAGTCGTAGAAAATATGCGTGAAGTTTTTACTGCAAGGCGCCAGAACGTTGAAGTCCATGAAGCGCAGCCGCTATCAAATATTTATATAGACTCAAGCAGAGTGAGAATGATGCTAGAGAACCTTATCGATAACGCCAGTAAATACACTGACAACGACGGCCGTATAGTGATCACTCTTTCAGAAACGAAAGCATACGTCGATATTAGCATACAGGATACGGGGGTTGGCATGGCAGAGAAGGATTTAAAGCGTATCTTCGATAAATTTAATCGCATACCGAACAGACTGTCTGATAATGTTGGCGGAACGGGATTGGGGTTGTACTGGGCGAAGAAAATCGTCGAGCTACACAAGGGAATAATCAAGGTCCGCTCCCAAGAAGGAGAAGGGACTGAATTTTTAATAAGGTTGCCGAAAGGAGTTATACGTGTTTAAGTTATTAATTGTTGAAGATGATGCATCAATACGCGAAGCATTTTCTATCATATTAAAGCTTAATGATACGTATGACGTGACAACTGCCGACAATGGTCAGGTTGCTTTAGATTTATGCAACGAAAATACCTACAATATCATCCTTCTCGATATCATGATGCCTATCATGGATGGCCCGACCTTTTTAAAGGAATATTTAAAACTCTATCCGAATGACGTTACTAAAATTATTATTATGAGCAATCTTTCGTCTGGCAGTGAATTGTCGATATTGCGTGATTATGGCGTCGACAGATTTGTCCTGAAGAGTTCCCTAACCCCGCAAAAACTTATGGACACTGTCGCCGAGGTTCTTCAACAAAGAAATAAAACTAAGCAGCAAATCAGTCACACGAATGATGACAAGAGCAGCACCGATGAAAACAATGAGCAGTCTGTCGGTAAAGATTAATAAAGTCATTTGCGACGTTAACGTAGGGTAGAGATAACGGTTTTTGTTACAAGAACGCCTAATCCGACAATAAATGCGGCGGCCATGACTGGCAAGAAGTCAAATTGCGGTTCCGATTGCCGAGGCTGACTAATAGGTGTGGCATCGGCAGGTGTCGTCTTAGCGGTTGTTGCGCCTTTTATATCTTTAGTATCGTCAACCTGAGGCTCTTGAACAGGCAGGACGGACACTTCTTGGTCGTAGCTATAAGCATAATCAGATGTACTTGGAGCGCCAACATATGGCGTGGTTTTTGCGGCAGGCCTAGACGTATTAGCAACGAACTGAAATGGCTGAGCTGATGGTGGCAGAGTCAATCCACCGGATGCTGGTGTTTCATTGTTGCTAACCTGAGAGGGCTGATTTCCCCGCTCGGTATCTACCCCGAAACTACCAAGCCAACTACCGAATACGTTGATGAACAATACGCCAAACCAACCTGACAAGCCAAACTGGCTGCCGACGATATTTGCAACGTTAGCAGACGCAGTCGCGTGACCTGTCCTTGCGTCTCCCGCGGTGGTGTTATCTGCGACTGTCGCATCTCCGGACTGTGAATTAAGATTTAGATTATTGACGATTTGACTATTATTATTCACGTCAACCGTTAAATCTGGCGCGACGTCACTGGTTGTCACCCCAGTCCCTAACGCTGCCGCACTTGCCCCTGTTGGCGCATCAACAATCAGTCCAACCCACTTGCCAAGAACATTTACGAAGACAAGTAGGCTGTCCTTGGCGATAATCTGATGGCCGGATAGATTAAGGAGTACAAGGTTAGTTGCTGCATTTCCGGTAGTGGCGTTACCTGCGTTCGTATTATTAGCGACCATCGCATTACCACTCGCCGCATTAAGATTAATATTATTAATGATTGATTGTGTTTCTTGCGTAGAAACTGTTAACGAGTTCGCAGGTGCCGACGAACCCCCATTGTTACTTGCAAGTAATTGCGGAATGAAATCGGGAGCAACCAATATATCACCGTCCAGGTTACCGTAAATATTTACCGTACCGACAAATGACTGGTTCGCTGCGATAATTGAATTGATAATATTCATGACGTTTGCGACTGTATTTGCCGTACCTGTGGTTGCGCTTCCGCCAGTCGTATTACTCTCAACATCTGCATTTCCGCTAGTCGCATTTAGGTTAATGTCGTTATTTATCTGCGCATCATTATTCACTGCGATCGTCGACTCGGCAGGTGTGTTTGCCGCTTGTAGCATCGCAGAAAGCAGCATTGGATAAAGCATGATATCACCATGTACGTTACCGACAACGTCAGTCACGAATGTCGAGAATTCTGCGCCGTTACCACTAACGGATGAATTAATCATATTCATGGCATTTGCGACTGCCGTGGCATTTCCACTTGTTGCGTCACCCCCCGTCGTATTATGTTTTACGACTGCATTTCCTGTTGTCGCATCTGAATTAAGCGTGTTATTAATAACAGCTTCAGTATCGACCTTCACCGTCGATGCGGCTTCGGGCTGACCAGAGCCTGGTTGCACGTCACCAGCTGTGGTGTCGTTAACGATAGGTGGCTGCTGCCGCTCTTCAACGACAAGCGGCATCACTACATGGTCATATGCGCCTGTTTTCGGATTAAAGGCCCACTTGTTGCTATCCCAATGCTGCGTCTCTGGGTTGTACGTATACCGCTCTGGTTCGGGCGCCGATGATGTAGAAGCAACGGGCTCTGTTGAGGCTGTTGCCGGAGGAGTGCTATTCGCCGTCTCTGCCATAGCGGCAACTGGATACCCGCCTGTAAGCAGTACCACAGCCACATATATCAGGCACGTTTGAATAGAGTTTCTCAGCTTATGCATAACACCCCTCCTCTTTTTATCATTTATTAATAAGATCATGACCAGGGAGAACATTGGGCGTTGCTCCCCCTGGAGCGATTCGTCTAAGAGTGACGAAAGGCGACTAACAAGTCAGCAGACTAGTTAGTAACGTCAAACCTAATTGTTGTTGAATTAGTGTTTGTCGCATCACCTGTTGTAGCCGAGCCGCCTTCACGGTTGTTGCGAACTTCAGCGTCACCAGACGTAGCAGTCTGAGTGTTATTGTTTACTATCGAAAGATCGTTGTCGTTGTCGATACCGACAGTACTGCGACTTTCAGAGGTAACGTGATTATCTGAACGTGGGCCAGTGTTTTCGATAGTGGCTTCGTGGTTGCTACTACCATTTCCACCCCAGTTAGCTAATACGCCGGTAGATGCAGAGTTGTCTACACTAACTGCAGCATCAAGCCTGTTTTCGTTCAAAGCACTGCCGGTTTTAGCGTCGCCACCTTCAGTGTTGCCGCGAACTTCAGCTTCACCCGTCTCAGCACTTTGATCGTTATTGTTCTCAACGTCAACGTTATTATCGTTTTCAACGTCAACGCGCTGAGAAGTCTCGCTATGAATTGTATTATCTGATCGAGGCCCGGTATCATCGATTGTACCAGTGGCCGCACCAGCAAATCCGGATAATCCAACCACAAGACCAAGTGACAATACAGCTGCGCCTAATTTCTTTTGCATTTTCATATATATACTCCTTCGCTTATTTTGATAATTCTTTTTTCGGGTGTTCGCCCGACCAAGATAGATCGATATGGTGACCCTATCCGGGTCGCAACGACCACCATGTTATATATTTTTTACATATTACTGACCTTCCTTATTTTTGACGTCAACATCCGTACTGGATGAGGATCTCAAATTTATATTTGTTGACGAGCGGACATTCGACGTACCGGATCTATCAGAATCGACATTAATATCAACTGTCGTTTTGCCATTTTCATTTTCAATAACCCGATGGGTTGAGCCGTCGGCGGGAACGGGAATTGATTGACCGTTTACTTCAACAGCTCCTTTCAATGAAGAGCTGCTATCAACTTTTAGGTCGATTCTATCAGTCGAGACGGATGAAGAACTGGACGCTGATGAGGATTCAGAAACAGACCCGTCTGCTGCAGTAGCAGGCGCGGTTTTTGCTTCTGGCGCAAACGTACCTTCCGACACGTCACCAACGGAGCCGGAGCGTAGCGGAGTTACTACCCCAACGGACATCGCAAGAGCGTAGTACCACCCACCTAGCACGATACTTGGAATAACTAAAATTGCCAGAAGCCTTATTGTCTTTATAGGATTCGCCTTAAGATTGTGAAGATATGACGAGAATAAGATCGTATTATCTCGATCGGTAATACTACCATCGGACAAATTCCTCAACATATACAACCCCCTTTTCTCATCAGTCACTAAGCTATTTGGATGAACTACCCCAACAATACAAGGTTTCGCTCATGCTTGTATGTGAAAAATTTTACAATACCACTTCTTTTATACATCTAGTCAATAAACTTATGTAATTTCATCTAAAATACTCGTAAAGATATTGTTGTATTTAAATTGTATATGTCCTATAAAGCACCTATTACTAGCATGCTGCTATACTAGAAATAATGACAACGATTAAAAAAATTATCATTATCTATAACCCCAATAGCACTGGTGATGGTAAATCTAACGCAGAAAATTTGCAAAAACAACTCGCCCACATATCTACTATTTCCGTTACGTTACGACCGACCGAATTTGCTGGTCATGCAGAAGAAATTGTCAAAAAACTACCAAACTATGATACAACGATGGTCATCTCTTCAAGTGGCGATGGCGGGTATCACGAAGTAATTAACGGTGTGTTGTCGCATGGCGAAAATACGACCAAAATCATCACAGGGCTGTTGCCATCAGGTAATGCTAATGATCACTACAACGCAGTTCACTCCGGAGATATCGTCGAAAGGATTAAAAATAACAATGTACAACGCGTAGACGTTCTTAAGGTCACCGTTGGGAGTTGGACACGCTACGCCCATTCATATGCAGGTATTGGGCTAACGCCTCATATCGGTGAAAAATTAACCCAAGCAACTCTTAATCCTTTCAATGAGATATGGCTCACTATTCGATATTTTTTGAATTTTCGGCCTGTTAAGATTCGGACTGGCATTAGCACTCATCGATATGACAGTCTCATCTTTAGTAATATCAAGCGCATGTCAAAGTACCTTACCCTTTCTAGCGAGGCAAAGATTGATGATGGAAAATTTGAAGTGACCGGATCGAAAGCAGGCACGTTCACTAAGCTTCTAAAGCATCTCTTTAAGGCTTCCACTATCGGACTGACCGAAGATGCAAATCATGTCGATAGCTACTCATTCAGCTCGACGCATCCCATTTCTATGCAACTGGACGGAGAAGTGTTTCGATTTGCTGCCGGATCAGAAGTGACAGTATCGATTGTTCCAAAGGCTTTAAATTGTATTATTTAATACAGCGCCACTTATGATCAAATTGTATTATTAAGCTTGAACAAAATTTAAGATGAAAAATCATCAAGGAAGTGCTGAATGGCATATTGGGATAAACTAACTGGCCGTGGCAACGTCGAGGATCGTCGAGGACAAGCCGCAGCAATCGGCGGAGGCCTTGGTGCCATCGGTATCGTTGTAACTTTAATATATAGTTTTCTAAGCGGAGCGCCTATTGACGTTGCGCAAATACTTTCTCAATTACAAGCAACGCAATCAACGCAGCAGAATCTAACGAACAAAGACTTTGAAGGCGCGGATAATTACGAAGTGTTTGCTTCAACCGTACTTGGGTCGACGACCGACCTATGGAAAAATATATTTTTACAGAATAGCATGACCTATCCCGAGCCTCGCCTCGTGTTATTTAGAGTAGCAACCACTTCCGGATGCGGAATGGCAACATCCGATGTCGGACCGCATTACTGCCCTTCCGATCAAACGATCTATATTGATGAGACGTTCTTTGTCGAATTGCAACAACGATTCAAGGCTAAGGGTGGCGACGTCGCGGAAGCATATGTTATTGCACACGAAGTTGGCCACCACGTCCAGAATGAATTAGGGATTATGGATCAAATTCAACAGCAAGGCAATTCAAATGAATTATCAGTTAAACTAGAACTACAGGCAGACTGTTTTGCTGGCATCTGGGCAAATTCCGTCAATGAGCTGGGTGTTTTTCAGTCAGGTGAAATTAACGAAGCCATCGACGCCGCTTCAGCGGTAGGAGATGATCGCATTCAGCAGAGCACCCAAGGGCAATTAAGTCCCGAAACATGGACACACGGATCGTCACAACAGCGCGTCGAGTGGTTTACGAAAGGTTTTGATAGTGGCGACCCGCAAACTTGCAATACTTTTAGCTAGCGTATTTCATGGCCACGGGCTTGATCGTCATCACTCCATAAGCGCGTACACAAACTACCTATGACGAGTACCCCTCCTGCAGCCGCCAGTGAGGCGGGGAAAATACTATATTCATACCCAGACGCCCAAGTGAACAGCCAAAATGCGATATAGAAACTAAGGACACCCCAAATCACATTCACTTGTGCGCTAGAAGGTTTTCCGAATGGCGTCATATGTTTTTCACCCGTTATGCCTTTGACGAAATGAGGAACTCCGTTTGCCGCAAATAATCCGAACAGAAAAAACAATATATAACTCATACAATACCTCCTTCGCTATGGTTTCAGAACTATTTTTATCGCGCCATCCTCTTTCTTTTGAAAGATGTCATAGGCGTGCGCAGCCTCGTTAAGTGACAGATGATGAGTGGCAAAGTCGTCAGTCCCTAGCGGATCTTTAGTTGTCAGTAGAGGCAGTAATGTCGGTGCCCAACGCTTCACATTCGCCTGACCCATGCGGATTTGAATTTGTTTATCGAACATTGTATCAAGTGGCATTGGATCCACTTTACCTGCATACACACCAATAATTGAGATTGTTCCACCTCGGCGCACGATGTCGATAGATTTATGCAACGCATCCATCCGATCTATTCCCGCTTTTTTTATCAAGGCGGACGCAGGACCGTCTGGCAGTATCCTCGCCGATGTCTGTATAGCCTTTTCAAATCCGGATCCGTGCGCTTCCATTCCGACCGCGTCAATTACAGCGTCGGGTCCTCGCCCATCAGTCATATCTTGAATTATAGACAACAAATCTTTTTCGTTTTTAGACAGATCAATAACATCAATGCCGCGTGCCTTAGAGCGTACTAGGCGTTCGGGCACTAAATCAACGCCAATGACTCTGCCCGCACCTCTATACTTGGAAATTCTTGCCGACATATCTCCAATCGGACCTAGCCCCATAATGACAACGCTACCACCTTCAGGGATATTGGCGTATTCTACCGCTTGCCATGCGGTTGGCAACACGTCAGATAAAAAAAGAAAGCGATCATCTCCAAAATCGCTGGGGACAAGAATAGAGTTATATTGTCCATGCGGCACTCGCAGGTATTCCGCTTGACCACCTGGCACATGACCATACAGTTTACTATACCCAAAGAATGCAGCACCTCGACCCTGACTTCGCACTTGCGTCGTTTCACATTGCGATTGCAATCCCCTATCGCACATATAGCATTTGCCACATGCAATATTGAATGGAATAACAACGCGATCACCTACTTTTACCGAGGTCACCAAATTGCCGATTTCCTGCACAACACCCATCGGTTCGTGACCTAACACGTCCCCTTTATCCATAAACGGTGTCATTACTTCATATAGATGCAGATCCGAGCCACAAATTGCGGTAGAACTTATTTTAATGATGATATCCGTCGGTTCTTTGATTGTCGGATCAGGGACTTCTTCGACTGAAATTTTTCGTCTCCCTTGCCACGTTACTGCCTTCATAACAACCTCCCTTACATTTAACAACAAGCCGATTTCTTGCTATAGATGTAGCGGCGCTACATTATCACTATGGCGCTAAATGACACAAAAAAGTATGAGTATTTTTACTTTTTTAAAAAACTCTCCGCACCATTATGCTTGCATCTAACATCAGATAACAGAGATATTTATAAACACCCCCTTGTTTGCGCAAGAGGGCAGGTAACTAATAGAAATAAACAATATTTAAGCTAATCCGAATTCCTTTTGCATCATATGCTTTTTTAAACGCTTGTATGATTTGTCTGGTCGTAATTCATCATTTAATGGAGAGCGACTTTGGTATCTTGTACGTGACATATGTTACTCCTGTTCTTCAGATTAACCTAATAGTTGAGGCTTTAGAGCTTGCATAGACGAAACAGCAGGCATCGAAGCAAAGTGTGCTTGAAGGGTGCTGTGCTTCACTTTCTTAACTTTTATCAATTCTGGGTATTTTTCGGTTTTTCTAGCTATGAATGCATTGATTTTTGAATCTAATTCTTTCCGGCTAAATTGTTCCATATCCTTTTCCCCTTATCAGTTATGCTTGTTTGCTCTGTAGCGTTTTCAGCTTCCTTTGAACTACCTCGCTGAATATACTAACTATATCGTTTATGTTTACGACTCTATAGGAACATCTTCACATAAAACAGGTAATAATTTTCACAAATTTGAATAAAAAAACGGAGTGTCTATTTGACACTCCGTTATGCACTTTGTTACCGATATATTAATGATGAACGTCAATGTCTTCAACGAGCTTCAATAGCTCTTTTGGTGACGCCCAGGCCTTCAAAACATACCGTTCGGCACCAAGCTCATATGCTTCGTCAACCTCTTGTTGCATATCATAATTACTGAAAATGATTACTTTGACATGCTTGTGGTGTTTCTTTGGCTGGTATTCTTTTAGGAATTCGATACCATCCATGACCGGCATTCGAAGGTCTAAGAAGATAATATCAGGATCTTGCTCGGCAACTAATCGTAATGCCTCTTTGCCATCATAAGCAGTCCGCGTCGCATGACCATTGCTCTCAAGGATCATCTTGTACGCATCGTTTAACATCAGGTCATCTTCGACCACTAATATGCTTTTTGAAGTTTTCTTTGTCATCATTTCCTTGCCTTTCAGTCTATTATACCATCTGTCGTTATATCACTGTCGTTTCTAGCATAGTGGCCGGATAAGTCTTAGGTAAGTGGATCGTAAATTTAGTTCCCTGACCTATCGCAGATTCGAACGTCACGCGACCTTGATGCAGGTCAATGATTTTTTTCGCCCAATACAATCCAAGACCCGTTCCACCCACTTGAGTCGAAAGCGGGTTCTCGATTCTGGAGAATTTTTCAAATAATTTATCTTGATCTTCTAGTCTTATGCCGACACCCCTATCGATGATCGTAATTTGAGCCTCGCCGTTATCTTCATCTAATTTGACTGTCACAGTCTTATCTTCGCCCGAATATTTGCTGGCGTTATCGATAAGGTTTTCTATGACCATTCGTATCGTATCGCGATCAAAATGCAAGCGCATATTCGTCTTCTTGGGCTCGAACACTACAGTTTGACGTCGCTTATCAAACGTTTCATGTTGCTCTTTTATGACATCGTAAATTAATGACACGACATCAACTTCAGCCTTACGCAGACGAACCTTACCTGCATCTACCTGAGCTACTCGTAACAGGTCGGTGACAATTCGAAGCTGGCGTTCATTGCTTTCATTGGCTTTTTGTAAGATTGATTTTTGACTGTCACTCAGCTCGCCAACAAAACCCTCGAGCACCATCCCAAGGTACTGCTTTACGCCTGTAGCAGGCGTACGCAACTGGTGGGCGGCTAATGAAATAAATTCATCTTTTGCTTTATTCAGCTCAATTAACGAGCGTAGTCGCTGCTCTTCGAATTGCTTGCGTTCTAGCGAATAATAAAGCGTACGAGCAAGCAGTTCGGCATTAATCGTCCCCTTTACTAAATAATCAGCCGCAGCAAGCTTCATCGAACGAATTTCAATCTCGCGGTCACCTACGCCAGTCAGTAAAATGAACGGCTCAGAACGTCTATACGGCTGTGCATAATCAAGCAGCTCAAGTCCCGTCTGTCCATTCAACCGATAATCTATTAAATAAATGTCGTGATTACGCAGGTCTATCAGACTTTTGGCTTCGTCAAAACTTGAGCACCACTCTATTTGGAAAGGTGAATCAGGAATTTGCGCAAACACCCGACTAATAATCAGATAATCGTCCTCATCATCGTCGACGAGGAGCACTTTGATAATTTTATTTTTGGGCGTATTCAGTTGCATGAGGTAGCTCTACAATCTCGAACCAATACAGTCCAAGTGTTTTCATGACCGTGATTAAATTTTCAAAGGTGACTGGCTTGGTAATAAATGAATTACCACCCAATTGATACGAGCGATACACGTCCTCTTCAGCCTTTGAAGTCGTAAAGACGACAACCGGGATATTAGAAAGCGTAGGTTCTGACTTAATAACCTTCAAAGCTTCGCGGCCGTCCATTCGCGGCATATTAAGATCAAGTAATATCACTCCGGGGCGTGCGACGTCTTGACCTTCATACACGCCACGTGCAAGCAAGTAGTCAATAAGCTCTTCACCGTCTTTTACGCGGATGAGCGTGTTTAATAGTTTACTTTCCTTCAGCGCCTTCTTCGTTAATACGTAGTCATCATCGTCGTCATCGGCCATTAAAATTGTAATCGGATCTTTACATGTGGTCATGTGGACGCTCCTTGTGATTGATAGGTAACTTTATTATAAACGTTGAGCCACTATTTTGCTTGCTTTTAGCCTCAATTTTTCCTCCATACCGCTCAACAATTTTACGACAAACTGCCAATCCAATTCCTGTCCCTTCGTACGCATCTCGTCCGTGCAAGCGCTGGAACACTGAAAATATACGATCAAGATATTTTTCATCAAATCCTATACCGTTATCTTTGACGTGTATCTCGTAGTATTTATCGTCTTTTGCGCGAGACTTAAGAGAAATTGCCACTTTTGGTGGAGTGCCCTCTTTATGGAATTTCAACGCGTTGCCAATAAGATTTTGGAACAGTTGACGCATATGAGTAGCGTCGGCCCATACAGCAGGCAGTTTAGCCATCGACACCTTGCCGTCTTTTTCGGAAATACTCGTCTCTAGGTCGCCGATAACTTCCTTGACAATCACATTCAAGTCTACTTGATCAATTTGTTGCGGCTTCGTCGTTACCCGCGAAAATGCTAGCAAATCCTGGATCAAAATACTCATACGCGAGGCCGCGCTACGCATGCGGTTCAAATATTCCTTGCCGTCTCCAATCTGGTCTTTGTATTCACTTTCTAGTAAATCACCAAATGCTTGAATTTTTCGAAGAGGCTCTTGCAGATCATGCGATGCAACATAGGCAAAGTCCTGCAACTCTTGATTGCTGCGTGCCAGATTCTTTCCGTATTCCTGCAGCTCTCTTTCGGTTTTTTGTCTGCGGCGAATCTCTTTTTCTAACCCATCATTCGTATCCACCAGTTGTCTGGTTCGTTCAACGACTCGACTTTCAAGGACGTTATTAGCAGCTTCAAGTTGGCGCTGCAATAATTTACGTTCTTTAAGCTCGTGCTGTGCAGCTTGATATAAGTTCGCATTATATACCGCCAGTGCCGCGCGGTTTGCTAACCCCTTCGCGACTTCAATATCTGAAGGCTTGTAGTGAATTTTTGATTCCGTAGATATGAGACTGATTGCACCAATCGTTTTATTATCAAGCTTCATCGGAACAATAATGACGGAACTAAATCCGACCTCACGCATCAATTTAAGCTCATCCTCATCTTTCGCGACAGCAACGAGCATTTCATCAGGAATATCAGGATAATACTCTACCTCACCGGTTCGCAAAACATTCGGCAGCCCACTAGGCTCGTTCAAGTTAGGTGGGCCTTGCTTTTCGTATAATTCTTTAGCCCATTTGACCTTTGCAGGATCTTTGTGAGCTGTAGCGACACGTTCGATTGTTTTACCATCAAACAGGTCGATCGAACACCAGTCTGCAATATCGGGAACAACCATGCCGGCAATCGTACTCAGTGTCACTTTTGGGTCCAGGGATGCGGAGAACTGCGTACTGGCTGCCGTTAAAAATTTAATATTATTCTCTGCAGTTTTCCGATCAGTAATGTCCACAATAACCCCAGGGAAGTTATCCATATTTCCGGCTTCATCAGCCTCAATTTTTCCACGCACAAGCACCCAGCGCACATCGCCGTCAGTATTAAATGTACGATATTCACTTTCAAAAGACCCGGTTGTTTTTATTGCACCTTGTATTTCATTTGCAACTCGATCGCGATCCGCCGGATGGATCGACCCTATAAACATGCTCGCAGCCATACCTTTTTTCACTTGATCAGCAGGTAAACCAAACAACATCGCAAGGTTGCTATCGCCATATACCTTATCCAGCTTTATATCCCAAAACCATGTTCCGATCGAACCGTTTGACAACGTTTGTTCTAGTTGTGCCTGGGCGATGTTTAACTTTTTCTCTGTTTGAACTTTATCAGTAACATCCTCGGTAGATTGACATACTGCAATGACATTATTTTCTTTGTCAAAAACTGGATAATGGACAAGGCTCCATACTTTTTGCGTGACATTACCTTTCTTATCTACCAAGTCATATTTGAGATTAGGCATCATATCTGGCCGCTTTGTTCGAATTACCTTGCGAACGGACTCTTTGAATAAACTTACGCCCGTTTTTAAGTATTGCTCTGAGACATCGGGGAACACGTCAAAAACAGATTTACCAATAATGTCATCGCGTTTCACCATCGATATCTCGGCGTGCGCCTGGTTCTCTTCAAGAATAGTGAAGTCAGGATCATCTACCCCATACACAATATAAGCGTTTGAGAGGGATTGAAATAATTTCTTGTGGTCAATGGTAAGTGTGTTTTGTACTGTCATGAAATATTTATTGCAATTAGGTAATTTGGCAATCCTTTTATAGGGTAATTATACGTACGATTCAGCAAGAAGCAACATACAAATAGAGCGCCGTCGCTCTATTTGTATGTTGAAGGCTAAGGCTACATTAGGCTCGGTGAGCGGTCCGGCCGGTTGCTGCTTTCACAATAGCAAGCAGTACCACTGCGCCGATAATCGCAACGATGACGCCCATAATACTGAATGTTTCAGGAGTTGTGCCTGTAAGCATTCGCACTAGGAATCCACCGATAAACGCACCGATGATACCAACGACAATATTTGCCATTGCACCCATTTCTGCGTCAGTATGCATAATTTTTGATGCAATCCACCCCGCTAACGCACCTACGATGATCCAAGTGATAATTTCCATAATCATTTTTTTTCTCCCCTTTTACGTTGTTACTGCCCCTATCATAAAGAAATTAAAGTAAATGAACTGTAAAAAATATCACTAAAGTCGTATTTTTATTGCTCGTCTTTTACATTTACATGACGAACAGTACTATTTTAAGGAAAGGATAAGTACCGTGCGTTATAAACATTAGACTGAAGCAGAGTGCTGGGCGGCTTCGGTAAAGGCTTTAATTTTTCAATTATGACGTAGTGATTCGATTGATCAACAATTTTTTTAATGACAGCAAATAAGAGACCGCTACGGTCTCTTATTTGCTATAAAATTTATCGTGAGATAAATTTATGAATTAGACGCAACTGCTTCATTACGAGGCGTACCAAACCCAAAGTAAAGGGCGGCTGCTGTAATGATTAAGTGCAAGAAAATGTCAGCGACGTTATGTGCTACAATTCCCAATATTGCATTATCTCCAGAGAATATACCAAGAAGGGTCACAAGGCCGTACACGATGCCAAACACCTGGAAGTATAGCTTTGAATACCTATACGTTTTTGAAGCAAGCAGGGCGGCAATACCCGATACTAGGTGGATAACGTTGTGAACACCGTTGACTTCAAAAATACCCAG
>JAQGHC010000032.1 GCA_028289015.1 Candidatus Saccharimonadota bacterium
GAACAGTATGCAACCCTCCGGTTGACGTCTGCCCCGACAAGCCGGGTAACCAGCCTGAAGGAACAGTATGCAACCCTCCGGTTGACGTCTGCCCCGACAAGCCGGGTAACCAGCCTGAAGGAACGAACTGTGACGCAAAGGACCCCAATGACGACGTCTTCAAAGACGATGACATTGATGGAACCCCTGCACCTCCCGGACCGATTGATACCGGTGATGTCGTAGAACCGAACCCCGCAGGACCACCGTCCACCGATGGCAACGCGCCAGGTGACGAAGTTGTCGACCTTCCGGCCGATAATGCAGATGGTGACGTCGTTCCTGATCATGGAACCCCGCCGCCCGTTCCGGTTGATGTCCCCTCCAATCCAGGAGGCGCACCACTGGAAGGTGATGTCGATCCTGACGCAGCACCCGTTGCTACGCCTCAGGCTCCTGTCACTCCCGCAGTAGCACCCGTTACTGCACCTGTACCTGCTCCTGCTCCGACAACTGCTCCGGCTCCCGCCGATACAGTCGTCGAGCCAGCTCCTGCTCCCGCCGCGACAAAGGCACCAGTCACCAAGACTGAGCCATCCGCTTCGGCCAAGGCTCCTGCACCCTCCGAGTCGGCACCCGTGCAGACCCAGGTTGCATCCACAGATTCACACACCTCAGCCACAGTCATCGCCACTTCCAGTGACGAAAAGTCTGTGGGATAGTTAGCAGTACACAAGCAACACCTAAGGTGACTTTGATTAGTCACCTGCAGTAAATCCTCCGCCGCTAGATTGGGGAGCTTGCGTGCCTTGTGCATGCCGTCCATTGGACATACCGGCTTGTACATGTGCACATGTATAGCTGAGAGTTTTCCCGATTTAGTGCGACTGAGGTCGGCGTGTAGAGTATTTCATACTCCACGCCGCCTTCCTCCCACCTTACCTATTTTGTAACAATCTGATTTGTCGATCTAATGCAATTTATATCAACGCTTGACTAAAGTAAGAAATTAAGCATAAGTATTTACTTTTATCAGTAAATGTGATATAATTTAATAAATTCATTAAATGCCTTGGCGCGTGGAGCGGACCAAGGGAGGAGAATATAGATGAAGAAATTAATCACCGCTATTAAGCGAGCACCAAAGATGGCCGGTTCGATCACAACCCTGGTTGCCGCAGTTGTTGTTCCAGCAGCTTTATTTGCTTGGGGACCAGACCGCCCGACCTACACATATGACAGCCCAGCTGATCATGTCACATTTAACTCGATGACGGGTACGGAAAATTACGGCGACGAGCGAAATTTCGTTCGCATTAAAGAAGCGACCGCAGCCAACAATACGTACACCGACGAGATTAACCTGCAGCCAGGTAAAGAATACTCCGTCATGGTTTTCTTCCATAACAACGCGAAGACTAGTCTCAACACTGAAGCAAACCAATTTAAGGGCATCGCAACCAATACCAAGATGCGCGTTCAAATGCCAGCAACAGTTAAAGCTGGCGAAAAAGCTCGTATTACAGGCTTCATTAGCGCAGATAACGCTCAGCCAAAAGAAGTTCTAGACGAGGCGTATGGCGTTGCAGGCAACAATGTTGCATTACGCTATGTAGCTGATTCAGCGGTAATTACCAGCAACGGTAAAGTCAACGGACAGAAGTTACCTGAGACACTCTACACTACTGGTGCTGCACTTGGCTACGATGCCTTAGATGGCAAGCTACCTGGCTGTAATCAGTACGCCGGCTACGTTGTCTTTAAAGTCAAAGTAGATCAGCCTAATTTTGAAATTGCTAAAACTGTTAGCGAAAAAGGCAAAAACACTTACCAAGAATCTATTGCTGTGAAATCAGGATCAGAAGTAGATTATAAAATCCACTACAAGAATACTGGCACGACTGTCCAGAACGATGTTGTCATCAAGGACACCCTTCCTGCTGGCGTCAGCTATGTGAACGGAAGCACGCAAGTTTCTAACTCTGCATCCCAGAATAAATGGGTAGCTACCACTAATAACGAAGTCGCAAAGGGTGGCCTTAACATCGGTAACTACGCCGCAGGTGGTGGCGCATACGTAAAGTTTACTGCCAAGATTGCAGACAATGCTGATCTTGCGAAATGTGGACTTAACACCCTCGTTAATACTGCAACTGCCCAAACTAAAAACGGCGACAAGCATGACACTGCCACTGTAACAGTGACGAAAACATGTGTCCCTGTTGCGCCAACAAAACCAGTCACTCCGACAGCCCCAGTAGTTACTCCAGTAACCCCAACTGCACCTGCTGAACTACCAAAGACTGGTACAGCTGACGGCATCCTTAGCCTCGTTGGCATTGGTTCAATCGTTGCAGCTATCAGTTACTACATTGCCAGCCGACGCAACCTTAGTTAATTACACCAGAGACTGACCGCTCCACCACTTCTAGTCGACATCAGTCCCTAGTAAAACCGCCCCGCTTTATGCAGGGGCGGTTTTTTGTTATACTATAAATACTAATGGCAAAGCAAAAAAAGAAACGTAACAAAGCTTATCGTGGCGCAGATGCCAGCGTCACTAAACCTGTGGTAACAAAAATCAGTGCTGCCAACCGCAATAAACCTCAGCAATGGTGGTTTGAAAAGAAGCGTATCGCCAAGCCAATTTTAATCGCTAGTGGTGTTGGTGCAGGTGCTATCTGGCTTGTTTACGAAATAATCCGACTAATTCTTTAATCCGTTATTTCAACTGGCGGGATACTAAGTTTTTTAATTGGCAATCGAAAGCCAAACGTCGTTCCTTCATTTGGCTCGGAGGAGAATACCATTTTGCCGCCGTGTGCGGTCACGACCATCTTGGATAAAAATAGACCGACACCCGTTCCATCTGGCCGCTGTTTACGCGCGTTGGCTGCGCGGAAGAACTTGGTAAACAAGTGGGCTTTTTCAGACTCTGGCACACCCATACCTTCATTGTGCACCGTCAGGATCACATCGCCGTCAACAATCTCCAACCCGACAGTAATCGTAGAAAACTCGCTAGAGTAGTAAATGGCATTATCAATAAAATTCATTATTACCTGACGGATCTTACCTTCATCAATGTAGAGCGTTGGGAAGTATGACGGCTTGCGATATTTTAACTTCAGATTACGAGCGCCAGCAGTCGTCTTTAAGCTATCCACCTCTTGGCTAGTGATCTTTGCCATATCGACAGGACGACGGTCCACCATGAACTTGCCCGTCTGCAAGCGTGAAACATTCAAAAAATCATTGATCAGATGCACCATGCGCTCGCTACTGGTAAATGCCTCGCTAAGTAGATGCCGCTGCATATCGCTAATCTTGCCGGCATCACCTTCTAGCACCATGCTTATATACCCTTTTACGCTAGTTAGCGGCGTACGAAGCTGATGCGAGGCCATGCTAACAAACTCGTCTTTCGCCTCGTCCAGCTTTTGCAGCTGCGCGTTACTGGCACGAAGCTCTTTGGTCGCGTCATCGATACGTTGCTGTAGGGTCGCATTCAGCTCCCTAACCTCCTCCACAGACAAAGCATTTTGAATGGCCAATAGTAGCGTGTCCGCGATAGTTTCCAGTACACGGATATCTCGCCTACTGTAATTACCGCTTCGACGCTCACCCAATGCTACATACCCCAAAACAGATCCATTAATGAGAAGTGGTAATATAATTTCGATTTTATTACGAACCAGCAGTGAAGAGATTGAACTATCCTCTGGCACTAATGTTTTTATGATTGTTACATCGCCAAATTCACGGGTGTATTTATCAAGTTTTCGCACTTCGTTCGGCAATAAATGAGCGTGTCGCTTGCTGCCCGCTGACATATGTTTTTTTGATCCGTACCAAACAAAGAAAAAACTTTGTTCAGCCTGCATCGTACGTCCGATTTCATCGCTCGCTTGCTCTAATAGATTACGAAGGTCGGCTGGCGTGCTTAATTTCTGATTCATTCGCGCATAAAATTCGTCGCTATTATAATTATTTCGATAAAATATTTTGCTCGTCAAGCGATCGAAGAATAATTTGATCGGTTGAAAAATCAACATAAGCAAAAGTGCCAACCCGAAGCTGATTAACAACTGAGAGGGATTAAGGAATGTCACCTTAATCATTTTCGAAAGCAACAACGCTAATCCAAAGTACGCGGCAACTAATGTCACAAGAATCATAGCGTACGCAACGCTTCGTACGACTGCCAATCGTACGTCAAATAGACTATGCCGTATAATTGCATAGAAAAATACCAGCGCGACAGGAAGAACGAGAATAGGTCCAACGCCAATATATAAGTAATTGCCCAGCAGTGGAAGTACAAGATTGAAATAACTTGCAATAGGCAGACATATACAGATGACACCAACGATCAATTTAGGATGGCCCTCTGACGATTCATTGCTATGAGCCGAGGCAAGTAAGTAACGCAACGCGAGGCACATATATGCGATAAAGACGATACAATACATGGTATACATACCGCTGTCCAACCCTACGATATGATCATGCGTAATTGATACGGAATGAATCAATACACCAGGAACCGATGCACCAACAACTAAAAATGCCATGGGTAGCGCTAAAATAATATACAATTTGCGCGAGGACACTCTCCCTTCTAGACGAGTCGTATACGCGATTGAGAATGCAAGCAGCCCATACGCCAACATAACCGCGAACACGTAGAACAGCGTTGCTGACACCTCGGCAACCGCTTGATGATCAGTCAACAAAAACAATCCCACAAACAATGCCCACGCTCCCATACTAGCCGTAAACAGTGCGAATGACATGCGCTCCGTGGTATGTCTGGTACCTTGTAAGACAAGTGCGGTCAACATAAACGCCACCACCCCACTCAATAATGACAACACCATCAAACTGATACTCATATTAGCAAATCCCACCTTGCATTATCATTTCTTGATCTCTACCACCGCGTAAATACTGTCATCGGGAATGATTATACGTGCGTTCTGAGGATCTATACCTGCATCAGTGATAATTTCAGCAAGTTCTTCGACCGATCTTGGATATAACTTTGGCCAACCGACGGCACGCTTATTAAATTCTATCTGCGGCCTATCACTAAGCATATTCGCGATCACCATCACGCCGTCATCGCGAACTAAGCGATAAGCATTCCGCAGAAAAGTGGTGCTATCTTTTTTGGAAAAATATTCAAATATACCGAGTGCATCCACCATGTCACTATTTCCTTCACCAAGTTGATCAACTAAACTGTCAGTCGCAATTAGGCCGCGTATTAAATTAATCTCATGTGTCGTATAGCTTCGGAGTTCGCTTTCTTTACTATAGGTCGATACTTTTTGCAAAGATGCTTCCCGAGTTGCTAATTCTGAGGCAAAATTAAGTGCATCTTGATTAAAATCAACAAGATCTAGATGAATCATTCCTATCTCTTCGGACTCTTTCAATGCGTCAATAACCGGAACGGCACCTCCACAAGCCAAACTAACCCAGCGTGCTGCTGGCTTATCGTTCAAATATCGAGTAGATATTTCTGTCATAATCTTTGCACGAGTACGAATTCCGATGGCATCCAACCCATGAAAGAAGAACGCCCGTGACTTGTCATCTATCGCATCATCTGAAGGCATCCGGTCAGAATAAGGACGCTGCAAGACATATAATGCAGCCGCATGCGCTTGCATGGCATCGATAGCCCAGCTTTGAAGCGTCTCGCTATTGTCATATAATGCTTTCGATGACTCATTGGCTGGATCAAAAATCACTTGCCGAGTGTTCATGTCGAAATACGGCGCCCGCCAACTAGGGTTTTCAATAAGTAGTTGATCGATATATGTAATTGCCAGTTGCATCTCTAGTCGCCCTGGTTCGTGTTCACATCCGTCAGCAATTTGAGCTCGCTCGACCTCAATACCCGTCTCTTCAAACAATATGCGATCACGTGTTGCTACAGACTCATT
>JAQGHC010000004.1 GCA_028289015.1 Candidatus Saccharimonadota bacterium
CCGAAATGACGTTTACGCTTTTAAACACGACAAGTTTTGTGACATTATTCGGTGACGATCAATCAATTATTAGTCAGTCGGATGCTTATCATGACCCAAAAGATGACATGACATGGGCGTTAGTTGATGGCACGTGGCAATATACGAACCAAATGACATTTAGCGCGGCCAACATTGCATCTTTTTTTGAACCTGAGGACCAAAACGAAGAGGGCGGCCTGCAGCCATGTGCGGTCAATCAGTATCGTCATCCCGAAACAAAACGGTGTCGCCTTTTGGTGACGGTGGCAACCGTAGCTGTGGCATGTAAAGATGGGCAATATCGTAGTGAAGAGACGAACCGCTGTCGAACGATCGCACTTGCGGGCGGGACGTTGACGCCATGTAAGGAAAATCAATATAGAAGCGAGGAGACTAATCGCTGTCGTAATTTTTCCACACTTACTAACACACTAACGCCTTGCAAGGATGATCAATATCGCAGCGAAGAAACGAATCGCTGCCGCAATATTACTGCGATAACGGTCCCGCAAGCCGCATTTGCAGTTGAGTCGGTCGCTGACGCCGGCAGCGTATTTATCGGGTGGTACGTATTAGGCGGAGTGGGCGCACTGGCGGCTGGATATGGTGCGTGGGAGTGGCGACGAGAAGCAATCTCAGCATTTTACCGGATTGCCTCATTTTTTACTAAGCAATAAATAACGTATACTTATGATATGAGATTATATTTATCGTCACATGGTCTTGGGAATCATATTGCTACGTTGCACGAAATGGTTGGTGACAACAAGAAGGTTCTATATATCGATAACGCCAAGGATGATTTGCCGGCTGACGAGCGTGCACAGCACGTCGCGGAGAAGCATGCCGAGTTTGAAAAAGCCGGACTTGATTTTTACGAGCTGGATCTGCGCAAATACATTGGCAAGCCGCCGGAGTTATTGGCAGCCATCGTTGCTGCGGCTGGGTTGGTGTGGTGTGGTGGCGGCAATACCTTTATATTAAGGCGTGCAATGAAATATACCGGTCTTGATACGATGCTACAGAATGATTTAAAAAATGATCTGTTCGTATATGGCGGATCAAGCGCCGGATCGATTATCGCGACAAAAACCTTACGCGGAACCGAGATGGGCGATGACCCTTATGTCGTGCCAGAAGGCTATGACGAGGAAATTGTTTGGCAAGGCCTTGGGCTGTTATATTTGCAACTCGTGCCGCACTTTGGGTCGGAATGGTTTGGCGAAGAAGCGCAGGCGATGGCTGATTACTTTGATGAAAACGGATTTAAATACGCAACGATCAAAGATGGTGAAGTGTACGTAGTGAATGGACAGTTCGAAAAACGATTATCATGAGAATTATCGGTATTGATCCGGGTACGGGTATTTTAGGATTTGGCGTGATTGACGTGCACGCAGGTAAAACAAAGCTTGTAACGGCAGGCGTTATTACGACGCCAGCTCACACGCCACTTGCCGATCGGTTGGAAGAAATTTATTTAGAGCTGACAAATATTATCGCTGAGACAAATCCGAATATGATGGCAATCGAACAGCTGTTTTTTGCCAAGAATGTCACGACAGCAATGAGCGTGGCGCATGCGCGCGGCGTTGCAATGCTAACCGGCAAGCAAGCGAAGCTACGAATTGAAGAATATACCCCGCTTCAGATCAAGCAATCTTTAACCGGATATGGAAAAGCAGACAAAAAACAGGTGCAAGAAATGGTGCGTATCCAATTAGGCTTAAAAGACGTGCCAAAACCCGATGATTGTGCGGATGCATTGGCGGCGGCAATTATGTGTGCGTTTGTGACGCGTACTCAGTAGACAGGGCCATTTTCAGTCCTAATACAGTGATATGTGAGATAATAGTATACAGAAAGTAGGTTATAAGCGACGAACTGTCGCGTTAATTTAACAAGAGTGTACTATGCAACGTCAGGGAAAATATACAAAAAAGGTATCAGCTACCGAACGTGTAAAGCGACGAACTAAACGACGGTGGCTTTGGTTTACTGGTCTTACGCGCAAGCAAAAGATTGTCCTGATTGCAGGCCCTATTTTAGCCTTCTTGATTTTAGTTCCGTTAATTACATATCTTTACTATGCAAATGATATTTCTGACCAAGAGCGTTTGATGAACCGAAATAATACGGGTGTCGCGCTTCTTGATAAAAACGGTGAAGTTTTTTATAGCATCGGCCGAGCAAAACCACAGCAATTATTACCATTAGATCAAATTTCAGATACGACAAAGCAGGCGCTTTTAGCGGCTGAGGATAAGGATTTTTATAATCACTCCGGATTCTCTGTCCTCAGTATTATTAAGGCAATGTATGCCAATGTCGCCGCGCGTGATGCGACCGGGTATGGTGGATCGACGCTGACACAGCAATTGGCAAAAAACACGCTACTTACCGCCAATCAGACTTTCCTGCGCAAGTACCAGGAACTCGCGATCTCAGTTGCAATCGAGCAGCAGTACACAAAAGACGAAATTCTTAATATGTACCTGAACTCGGTATACTTTGGTGAAAATGCCTTTGGCATCCAGGATGCAGCAAAAACGTATTTCAATAAATCACCAAAAGACCTGACTCTTGCGGAAAGTAGCATGTTGATTGGTGTGTTGCCAGCACCAAGCGCCTACTCACCGATCAGTGGCAGTATGGAATACGCCAAAGAGCGACAAGGCACTGTGTTGACGCGGATGGTTAACAATAAATTTATTACTAGCAAGGAAAAAGAGGCGGCCCAAAGTCAAGAGCTTGCATACTCAACAGAAGCCAGTACGGCAAATACTGTTGCACCGCATTTTGCCGAAATGGTCGTGAAAGAGCTGAATGAGAAGTATGGTGAAGAGCGTGTCGCGCGATCAGGCTATCAGGTAAAGACGACTCTTGATGCTGCAATGCAAAAACAACTATCTGAAAGTATCGACGCCAACATCCGCTTTATTGAGCGCAATGGTGGATCTAATGCTAGCGCCGTTGCTATCGATCCTACAACAGGTGAGGTGCGCGCGCTTGTAGGTAGCGCAGATTGGACGAATGAAGAGTGGGGCAAAGTTAACATGGTTACGACGCCGCGCCAGCCAGGGTCTAGCTTTAAGCCAATTTATTACGCCGAAGCATTGGCGCAGGGTGTCGTCACACCGGCTACGATCTTGGCTGATGTGCCGACTGACTTTAACGGCTATAAACCGTTAAACGCTAACCGAACGTTTAGCGGTAACGTAACAGCGCGACAGGCATTGAGCCGTTCATTGAATATTCCGGCAGTGAAGGTAATGCAACAATTGAGCGTTGAAGAATCAATGGTCGCTGCTAAACGAATGGGCATTGAATTGGATGACAAGACTGACTATGGACTATCACTCGCCCTTGGTTCGGTCGAGGCGTCGTTGCTGCAAATGACTAATGCGTATGCGGCATTTGCAAACCAGGGTAATCAATTTGAGCCTGTGTCGATTGTCAGTATCGCCGACAAATACAATAAAACGATATTCACCTCAAAAGTAAGAAGCAAGGAAGTGCAGACTCCACAGGGATCGTATCTTATTTCAAGCATGTTGTCCGACCAGACAGCACGTGCACCTATATTTGGCTCGTCATTAACGCTACGTGGCCGCACTGCAGCGGTTAAAACTGGTACGACGGATAATAGTCGCGATGCATGGACGATCGGCTACACACCGCAGCTTGCTGTTGGTGTTTGGGTTGGTAATAACAACAATAACACTATGTTGAATGGTGGATCTGGCATGGCTGGTCCGATATGGGTGCGTGCGATGCAGAATCTATTAGCTGACAAGCCGAATGCGGCGTTCACAGCACCTTCGGGTGTCGTGCAACGTTCGGTTTGTATCGGTACAGGCGGATTAGCAAGTAATGACGGATCGGGGACGTATAAAGAATATTTCTTAGGGTCTGCTTTGCCAAAAGAGACTTGTAACACCAAAAGTAAGGCGCAGGAAGAAGCTGAAAAGAAAAAGCAGGAACAGGACGAAAAGAAACGCCAGGAAGAAGCAGAGAAAGCGGCCGAAGAAGCCGAGAAGGCCGCGGAAAAAGCTGCTGAACAAGCGGCGAATGAAGAAAGTGCGGGCACAGGTACGGGGACGGGTGCTGACGGCACTCCGACACCGACTTCGCCTACATCACCAACAACTCCCCCATCACCCGGAGGTACAACATCTCCACGTGGCAGTAGTTTGCTGCCGTCGGATGGATAATCAAATTTAGTAAGTATAGGGTATAAAAATTTATGATTGCACATGTCTCTGGCGTAGTTGCCGAAAAATTTAATTCATCCGTTATCGTTGATGTTCATGGAGTCGGGTACGAGGTGGCTGTTGCGTTGGGTGATTATGAAAAAGCTTTATTAAACGAGCCGATGAAATTTCACACGTATCACCATATTCGCGAACAGTCGCAAGAGCTATTCGGCTTCACAAGTCTTGCTGCAAAAAAGTTATTTGAAATGCTGATCACCGTTCAGGGTGTCGGCCCAAAAGCAGCGCTTGCTATTTTGTCGCTTGGCGAAAGTGAAACTGTGCGCAATGCTATTGCAAATGGAGATGCCACATTTATTACAAAAGCTAGCGGAGTTGGGAAGCGTATTGCGGAGCGCGTGATTGTCGATTTGACTGATAAGGTCGGCCTTGCGATACGGACAAACGTCGATAATCTTGGCGTCTCCCAACAGGTGTCTCATACCGATGAAGCGTTAGAGGCGCTGATGGCGCTTGGGTATAACTTAAATGATGCCACGCGAGCGCTTGAGGGCATATCAACCGACCTGTCCACGGCCGAGCGAGTAACGCAAGCTCTGCGAGGGTAATTCCTAATGAAAATATATGACTCCGGCTTGCTTAATGTCCAGCATGCAAAGGACGTGATCGACAAGGACCTAGAGAGATTCATTGCGTCGTGGCGTCAAGGATATGATCCGGGTTCAATAGAAGCGATAGACGCCTATTGTCGGATAGTTTTACGTGGAGGTAAAAGGTTGCGCGGTATACTTGCGATGCAAAGCTACTATGCGCACGGAGGAACTGACGATGTGGTGGCATTGGGGGCTGCTCGAGTACTCGAACTTATGCAGGCGTATCTACTTGTCATAGATGATATTGCTGATCGGTCCGACACGCGGCGCGGGGGTCCTTCTGCGCATCGCTTAATTGAAGCGGCTTCTGTGGCTGCGGACATGCGTGGCGACCTGGTGCACTATAGCCAGGCCCAAGCTGTTAATGCTGCGCAGTGTGGCGCTCACAAGGCATCGCTTGAACTGTTGCAGTTACCCGTTTCAGATTTGATTGCACGTCGGGCATTAACTAGTCTGCATAAAAACATTGAGATTACTGGCATGGGGCAGATGAATGATATTTATAATGAAGCGACGAATATCATTTTAGATGAAAAAGCCATCGAACGAGTTTTAATGAAAAAGTCGGCTTATTATACATTCGTGAACCCGCTTGAATTAGGTGCATGCTTGGCGGGTAAAGCCATGCTTGATGAAAATTTGCATACCTACGCGGTGGATATAGGCTGCACCTTTCAGATAGCTGATGACCTGATTGGTACTTTTGGCGTTGAGGCTGAAACGGGTAAAAGTATTAATGACGATATCCGTGAAGGAAAAATGACGTTGATCGCTCAGCATGCGCTAGCGAATGTTGATGGCTCTCGTAGAGCTATGCTGCGATCTGTATTAGGTAATACGTATGCGACAGATGATGAGTGTGATCGTGTTCGTGCAATTATGAAGGCAACAGGGGCCTATGATTTCGCCAGTCAACGCCGTGACTGGTATGCAGAACAAGCGCATGTGGCATTGATGTCGGTGCCCGACTCGGATGATGACTTCATCGCATTCCTAGATCAATTAATTGATTTTGTTGCGACGCGGCAATCCTAATCTTATTGCACTACATTATTGTCAGAGATGGGATAATAGGATCTGATAATCTGCTATACTAGAGTAAGAATATGGCAGTAGAACGAATCGTAGATACAAGCGTCCATGACGAAGGCGACGTCGATGAGCAGCAGATTGAAGTCACTTTACGTCCGCAAAGTTTTGCTGATTACATTGGCCAAGATAGGCTAAAGCGCAATTTAAAACTCGCGATTGACGCTGCCAAACAGCGGGACGAGCCGATTGATCACGTCTTGCTGTACGGGCCTCCGGGGCTAGGTAAAACGACGATGGCAACCGTTATTGCAAATGAAATGGGCAAGAGTATTCGTATAACGGCAGGCCCGGCAATTGAACGTGCGGGCGATCTTGCAAGTATCTTGACGAACCTTGCGGATGGCGATGTGCTTTTCATTGATGAAATTCATCGATTATCGCGTACAGTTGAAGAAGTATTATACAGCGCGATGGAAGATTTTAAACTAGACATTGTCATTGGCAAGGGACCAGCTGCCCGATCAGTCCGACTTGACCTGCCTAAATTTACTGTTATCGGTGCAACGACACGAACGGGCGCGCTTGCCGCGCCACTGCGTGACCGTTTTGGTCTGATCCATCGTCTGGAATTTTATACCGCAGCTGAAATTTCTCAAATTGTTACCCGTGCGGCAAATATTTTGGATAGTAAAATTCATCATGAATCTGCTGAGCTGCTTTCAACCAGAGCGCGCTTAACGCCTCGTATTGCAAATCGTTTATTGAAGCGTGTGCGTGATTACGCGGATGTTAATGGTGATGGGATCATCGATACAGCTACAACTAAAAAGGCACTTGCTCTGCTTGAAATTGATGAGTTGGGGCTTGATACCGCCGACCGTCATTTATTGACTAGTATTATCGATAATTATGGTAATAATCCCGTAGGGCTAAATACCATTGCCGCACTAACAGGTGATGAGGCGACGACGATTGAAGATTTTTACGAACCATACCTATTACAGCTTGGCTTTATTGAGCGCACGCCTCGCGGTCGCAGAGTAACGGCAAAGGCTTACGCACATCTTGGGAAGAGTGCGCCGGAAACGACATAAGATTGGTATAATGTAACTATGGAACAAAAGCTACAGCCACCTATACCTCCGCAGAATCAACCGCAGAATGAGCCGCCACAGCCGGTGGCGTATGATACTAATGGCAATCCACTGTATGCGGCACCACCTCAGGCATATTACGGTGCGCAGCCTGCGCCGCAAGTCGTTCACCTTAGCCGTGCAATTGATCCTATGCAGCAAGAAGTATCACCCGAAGTGGCAGCAAAGCACGATCGATCTGTCCGAGAATATCCGTCTTTGAATCTTAGCTCTCATGAGTATATTATTAACGCGGTTCGTCGCCACCCTATAGGCCTGTTGCTGCCTATCGGTTTGACTATCTTTCTCGTCGCTCTGATCGCATCGATTGTTATTAATTATCGAATTATTACAGAATCATTGGGTGTCTTTGATGCGTTGCCATTTGGTCCGGTTGGTTTAGTCGGCTTTCTATTGATTATTTTATTTCTCATCGGTGGCTATATCGCTGTATGGGTGTACATGAATAATCGCTTTTTCTTAACGAATGAAAGTGTCATACAAGAGCTGCAATTTAGTTTATTTATGCGTAAAGAGCAAACCGTTAGTTTAGCGAATATCGAGGATGCCAGCTTTGATCAACACGGTATAATTCAGACGCTTCTGAATTATGGATCGATACGACTTAGTACGGAGGGCGATGAGACGACCTATCGCTTTACCTACGTCAGTAATCCTAAGAAGCAGATCGAGATACTTAACAATGCTGTTGAGGCGTTTAAGAACGGTCGTCCAATTGACGAAAGTTAAAGTCTCAAGTTTGTTTTAGTTTTTGCGGTTCGTTTTTATGAAGTCGGCTTCTTTTTCTAAGTCAGCTCGCAGGCTGTATGCTTGGCAAATATCATTGCTGCAATTAATGCCTTCATAGCGGTAGTCAGAGTCTTTATCTCCGATTTTAATGCCGTCTGGATCGGTCAGTAGTACTGGATCAACTGCAGCCAGTGACGTATCTGTAATTTTTGCCGGGTAGTTCTTGTTTTTTACAAAGTAGACCTCTTCGAGGCTGTAGTACATTGCGTTGATAGCTGTTTTTCGTTGGTCATCACGGTGCGTGGCGGCAATATCGTTCTTTTGCATAAAGAGTACGGTGGTTGCAACGCTTAAAAATAAGGTCACAACAATGACTTCTATGACGGTAAATCCTTGAGAGTGTTTCATTATTACCTATTATAACACTTGTTTTGTTGAAACAGGTCGCACTCCGAATAAAAAAGTGAGTACCTGTTATCCTCTCGTTGCTACTGTTATAGCAAATTAAATAGAAGCAACGTATAATAGAAAGTAGATAAGAAGGGGAATATATGGCGAAAAAAAGTGAGAAACCAGAAATGGCTGAGAAATCAGCAACTAACGAGGGAAAATTAAAGGCGCTAGGTCTAGCAATGGATCAGATTACGAAGCAATTCGGTGATGGTTCAATTCGTCGGCTTGGTGACACTGCGCGTGTTGACGTTGAATTGGTGTCAAGTGGTTCATTAAGTGTCGACCTAGCACTTGGTGGCGGATACCCAAAGGGGCGTATCATTGAAATTTATGGCCCTGAAAGCTCTGGTAAGACGACGCTTACTTTGCATGCTATCGCCGAAGTGCAAAGAAACGGTGGCACTGCCGCCTTTATTGATGCCGAACACGCCCTTGACCCTGCGTATGCACGCCGCCTTGGAGTAGACACTGATAACTTATATGTCAGCCAACCAGATAACGGCGAGCAGGCCCTAGAGATCGCTGAAACACTTGTTCGCTCTAACGCTGTTGACCTTGTCGTTGTTGACTCTGTTGCAGCATTGGTCCCACAGGCTGAAATTGATGGTGACATGGGCGACAGTCATATGGGCCTCCAGGCTCGTTTAATGAGTCAAGCGCTACGTAAATTGACAGGTATCATCAATAAAAGTAAGACAACCGTCATCTTCATTAACCAGATTCGCATGAAGATCGGTGTTATGTTTGGGAATCCTGAAACTACTACCGGCGGTAACGCATTGAAGTTTTATGCATCAGTTCGCCTAGATATTCGCCGTACCGGCCAAATCAAGGTAGGTGAGGATATTGTCGGTAACCGTACAAAGGTTAAGGTGGTGAAAAACAAAATCGCTCCACCTTTTCGCGTTGCTGAGTTTGACATTATGTACAACGAAGGTATTTCAAAGACTGGCGACGTCCTCGACTTAGCTGTTCAATACGGCATCGTCGGCAAAGCTGGCGCATGGTTTGATTACAATGATGCAAAAATTGGCCAGGGCCGCGAAGCAAGCAAGACATATTTAAAGCAGAATCCAGAAGTACTTGCTGAAATTGACGCAAAGGTTCGCGCCAAAGTTGCGGAGCTTTCTAGTGATGCCGCTCCCGTTACTGTCGCCGCTGAAGTAACTGAAGAATAGTTTCTTCGACTGACATGAAGATTACTGCAATCACCGCCCAGCAAAAAGACAAGAACAGGGTAAATGTGATGGTGGATGGAAAATATCGATTTAGCCTCGATATTTTTCAGTATGCAGATCTGGGTATAAAGATTGGCAAAGAATATAGCGACGAAGAGTTACATGTATTAGAAGCAGAAAGTCAGTTTGGAAAAGTATACGCTAGGGCACTCGAGTATTGTTTGATGCGCCCTCACTCGTCTCGGGAGGTGCGGGATTACTTGTACCGTAAAACGCGTGAGTCGAGAACGAAAACTGGTGAAATGAAAAAGGGTGTAGCGTCAGAAATAACGAGTCGAGTCTTTGATCGTTTAGTGAAGAAGGGTTATGTCGACGACGAAAAGTTCACACGTTATTGGGTAGAAAATCGCAGCCTGACAAAAGGCGCCAGTCGTCGCAAGTTGCAAGCGGAACTACGCGCCAAGGGTATTGAGTCGACTATTATAGAGCGGCATCTTGCCGACTCGACCCGTAGTGATGAAAGTGAGTTAGCGAAAATTATTGCAAAAAAACGAAAACGCTACCCCGATAATCAAAAATTAATGCAATACCTTGCGCGTCAGGGATTTAGCTACGATGACATTAAACAGGCACTTACTGCTGACGATTAGATTGGTGTATTTGTTCTGCTTGCTGGCTTTTGCGAAAAGGATTGGTGTAGCTGTGGCGCATCACTTCCAATGCCGGCTCAGGGATTTCCGCCTGAGAATGTACTATAATTTCATCATCATTAATCTCAGTAATTTGCGTACGATGGATGAGTAATTGAGTGTCATTAAGACTTTTTAATAGAGGCCGTTTCACAAGTAGCTGTTGAATTAAGAATGCCCCTGTCTCGATCGTATAGCTATCTACTTTGCCTAGTTTTTGACGCTTCTCGTCAATAACCGTCATGCCAATCGGAGTAAAATTGATATCATAAATTTCCTTTAGTTTGATGATGTCCTCTACGCCGACAAACTCGTCGCTTGAATCAACAATCAGGCCGATGTCGCTAAACTCTCTGACGTCAGCAATGCGCAGTAGCGACGGGTCCTCATCTAAGAGCGGTCCTTCTAGTTCGTAAGCAATGATTTCAAGTTTTTTAGGATCGATAATAGCTTTTTTAGTACGGGCAAGTTCGCTACCGGTCTGCAGACCCATCACTGGTGCGTTAACTAATCGTGATCCAGTTATTAACATATCTATAGTATAAACGTTTTCAGTTTAGTTCTCAACAAAAGGGTTCGCCCTTCCTTGAGAAAGATCAAGTTCGCTTGAGGCATCGTCCCGTGATTTAAGCGAATTAACCCGATCGATTGTCTGCTGATCAAACGTAAGTGGCGTACCTGCTGGCGTGTAGTTAGCGCTAGTCGACGAGCTGGAGACAATGTTGTTAAGGGCTAATACGACAAACACGAGGCCAACCAGAACGGTAAGGGTAAAAATCGTAGCATGAAAACGCTTAAGAAAGTGAAGGAAAGAGCTTTTGATTGCAATAATTGATATATCCATAATAATTCCTATCGTACGTAAATTTCTATCGCTAAGCTGTCGGTGGTAACTTCGTTTGGTGCGGCACCTTTGGATAAGCTAACTTTTGATATCTGCATTTTAGTCAAGTTTTGCTCGATTGATTTGATGAACTTTAATAATTTGACGTAATCGACAGGATTATCAACTGTTATCGATACGGTCGTTGACTTAACGTTTCCAGTCGGGGCGCTTGCGCCTGCAGGTGGAACCGTGGCGCCGGGAGGTGTGGCTGTTGCCGCGGGGGCTGCAGCTGTTGTCGCTACGAAGTCAAAGTTCGTAATTGAAATGCCGGCTTTCGCAGCGTAGGCATTCAAGTCAAGGATGATTTGATCCTGGTATTGGTAGCTTTGGCTGTCGGCTACAATGCTATTGACGCGCTCGATCGTATCGTTTTGTTCGGCAAGGAACTTTTCTACTTTTTTTAGATTTGCTATGCTA
The DNA here is from genome assembly GCA_028289015.1 of Candidatus Saccharimonadota bacterium. GTDB lineage: Bacteria > Patescibacteriota > Saccharimonadia > Saccharimonadales > Saccharimonadaceae > UBA6022. The sequence goes on from JAQGHC010000004.1 coordinate 11,427, forward strand.
TTGCGACTCGCCTCAGCGTCGGCTACTTTGTGGCTGACGGACGTTGCGGTATTTCGCAGGCTGTTATTGGCGAAGTAAAAGATAGCCCCGGCCGCAATAAGTGTGAGAAAAAGACCAATTGAAAGAGCTAGGCGAAGCTTGGTCGGTGTCAGATTTTTTAATGTCATGGCTGGCCCGCTCCTTCTGGAGCTGTCGTGCTGAGGGCGGCGTTTTTATCAATCGTCACATTTAATGTCACCGCTACGGGGTACGCCGCATCTGCACCTGAAGCGGGCGTCGAGCTAATACTTTGAAAGTGTACGTTCGAAAAGAGTGGTGACTCTTCAAGGGAATTCTTTAAACTTACCGCCGCACTAAGTGTCTTCGCTTGCACTGCGAGGTTTGTTTGGGTGCCGAACGTTTGTGCATCCAGATTCAAGTTCTGTATGACGATGCCGCTTGGCAGGAGATTCGACACGGCTAAAATAGTTTTCGTGTAAATGATTTCTTTATCGAGAATTTGTTTTGCGGTCTGCAAGTGCTCTTTAAATGCTTTTTCCTGCTGTTGAATGTTTGCGTAACCCGCAACTTCTTGTTGGTTCTCGGAAACTGTTTTTTCAGCTGCCGTTTGCGTGTTTGTGAGAAAGACGTAGGTGACGCCGATAGACAGGCATAAGAATGCTAGGGCGCCAAGTAAAAAGATGTTATAGCGCAAAAGTAGAGTGTTCGCTCGGCTGGCAGAAAGCTGCCGTTTGTCGTTTGGAGGAAGGAGGTTGATCATTTCCAGACCTCTTCACGCTTCACGCTTGCTAGGCCGGCAACGGCTATGTAGCGTGGACGGAACTGCTTGCTAGGCTGTGGCAAGTTACCAAAGTCGAGCTTCTGCCATGGGCTTGCAACGCGCGCTGGCATAATTAGCTCATTAGTAAAGTAGTCACCAATACCCGGTACGTTGCTTCCGCCACCGACAATGAGCACCTGCTCGATTTTACGATCATCATTGAGGCGTTCGTTATAGTAGCGAATAACTTTTCGTACTTCACTCAGAATGCGCTGTAGGCTTGGTTGTAGGGCTGCAGTGATCTTAGTTTGTCTAGGACCGGCGTTTAGGCCATTCAATACCTTTAACTGGTGTGCATTTTCAAGGGCAACATTCATTTTTTTAGCGATATCAAGCGTGAAGGTATTGCCTCCTATGCCTAGGCCACCGCTAACACGTATGGCACCACTTTCAAGGACTGCAATGTCAGTGTTCGCTGGACCGATGTCAATGATGAGGGTTGTCAAGTGTCCCTCTTCGGTCGCTTCTAGTACGCGCGCAACGGAATTAATACTAGGCTCGATCAATATTGGTTGCAACCCGGCGCCGGCAAGAGCAGTGTTGCAGTTATCGATTAATACTTTTGGTACAGCAGACATAATAACAGTGATATTTTCTTTGGTGCGTGCGATAACTTCATAGTCAACATACAGTGAACCAATGGGGATTGGGATGTACTGATCGACCTCGACCTCTACGGCGTCAGCTAAGTGCTTCTCAGCACTAACCGGTATCGTGAAAGTTCGGGAGAAAGTTCGGCTTGTAGGTACGCCTAGTACGACATGATTGCTGGGGAGCGTTCCGATGAGCTTTTCGCCAAGAAGTGTAGCGATATTGGCAGTAAGATAACCATCGCTGTTATCAAGTGATTTTTGAACCTTGGCAGGGTCAAGATCGATAGATCCGTACCCTAATACGAGCCACTTTTTTGGGTCAACAGCCATCACCTTGATACCTGTTTGACTGATATCAAGTCCGATGATTGGCTTGTCTTTATAAAATAGTTTTACCATTGATGCCCATTAAAGTAAGTTTGATATTAGTATAGCATGAGCGGTATAAGATTTGTACGTATTTAGCTTTTAATGTTTTGAGCTAATCCAGCGATTGGCCCCATGACGCTGGCCGCAATCAGGCCGACCATGGAACCCATGACGACGATCATAACCGGCTCAATGATTGCGCTTAATCCGTCGATAGCGACGTCAACCTCTTCCTCATAAAAATCTGCGACTTTCAGCAATACAACATCCGTCTGTCCTGTTTCTTCGCCGACAGAAAGCATCTGTGCAACGATAGCAGGGAATAAATCATTTTTTTCGATAATAGATGAAAGAGTATCACCGTTCTTTACGGCTTCGGCGGCATCCAGTAGTGCCTTTTCGTAAACGACGTTGCCAACGGCATGTGCGGTAACTCTGAGCGATTCTAGGACGGCGACACCTGCACCCATGAGTGCAGCGAAGGTACGCGCAAATCGCGCAACCGCTACTTTCATAATGATGGATTTGATTCCGGGAACTTTTAAAACAATGTGATGGAAAATAATTTTTCCACGTGTTGTCTTAATGAAGCGCAATAAAAAGACAATGCCGCCAACCATAAGCGGGAGGATGATGTACCAATACCCAGTTAGGATGCCGCTGATTGCCAACATACCTTTCGTCAGCGCGGGTAACTCCGCGTCGGCGCCACCAAGATCGAGAAGGATTTTACCGATTTGCGGAATAACGAACAGCATCAGTCCGAAAAAGGCTATGATCGTAATGACAATCAAAACCATAGGGTACGTCATTGCACTTTTTACCTTTTTACGGATGGTAGCATTTTTTTCTTGTTGCAGGGCAAGGCGCTTTAAAATTTCATCAAGAATACCTGCCGCTTCGCCAGCGCGTACCATATTAACGTAGACATCACTAAACGTGTTCGGGTACTTTCCAAGCGCATCGGCTAACGGCGAACCGCCTTCAACATCTTTGATAATAAAGCTAAGTATCTTTTTTAGTCCGTCACTTTCAGTGTGCTGCTGGAGTGATCCGAGTGCTCGTAGTAAAGGTACGCCGGCACTGACCATAGCACTTAACTGACGGGTGAACATGACTAAATCATCTGATTTAACTTTGTTCCCGCCCAAGAGGCTGGCAAGACTAAAGCCGTTAGCAGTCTTTGCGGCTGCCGAGCCTTCCTTTACGCTGATTGGGCGAAGACCCTGTTTTGTTAAAGTTGCGATAACAGTTGACTTATCAGCAGCGTCAAGTTTGCCTGCAATGGTTTTGTTAACACTGTTCGTGGCGATGTATGAGTAGTTTGGCATGGAGGGTTATTCTTTCGTTACTCGTAGCACTTCTTCAATGGTCGTATTGCCGCGAAGTGCCTTCATCAAACCATCAGTTTGCATCGTTACCATTCCTTCACTAATGGCGACGTCCTGAATTTGGTTGCTTGTGGCGTTGCTGATAATTAACTTTTGAATTGGAATCGAATTTCCTAGTACTTCGTAGATGCCGATGCGGCCCTTGTAGCCAGTGTGACTGCACTCATCGCAGCCTCCCTGCGTAGCCTTCCAAAGCGTCTTGATTGTACTGGCGTCGGTACTTTCTGGCGTTTCTCCGCCGACGCTCTGCTCGATTGCTTGCCCCTCTAAAATATGAATATAACTAAAGTCTTTATCCTTTGGCAAATTAAAGAGACGGACAACGGTTGCAATTTCATTTTTATCAGGAGTATAGCTTTGACGGCAGGCCATGCATAGCCGGCGCACAAGTCGCTGACCAACGACGGCTTTGACAGTGCTTGCAATAAGGAATGGTTCGATGCCCATATCAAGCAAGCGGGGAAGTGTTGTCGCGGCGTTATTCGTGTGAAGGGTACTAAAGACTAGGTGTCCCGTTAGGGCTGCCTGCACAGCTAAGTTAGCCGTTTCTCCGTCTCGGATTTCGCCGACCATGATGATATTTGGATCTTGACGTAAAAGTGCTCGCAGGCCGGAAGCGAATGTCATGCCAGCTTTGACATTGGTCTGAGTCTGATTTACGCCAGGAATTTTATATTCCACCGGATCTTCAATGGTCGAAATATTGACATCAGGTGTATTTAAGAGCGTCAGAACGCTAAATAGGCTAGTTGATTTTCCTGATCCTGTTGGTCCGGTGACAAGTACCATTCCATTCGGTTCAGTAAGCGCTTCATTGATAATGTCAAGCGAGTGACCCCAATAGCCAAGATCCTTAAGTGTGACCGCCTGGTTTGACTCATCCAAAATACGCATCACGACCTTTTCGCCATCGGCGATAGGTAACGTACTGACACGAAGGGCGTACTGCTTGCCTGCAACTTTAATTTTAAAGCGGCCATCTTGTGGTACGCGGCGTTCATCAATCTTTAGGTTTGATAAAATTTTAATACGGCTCGTTAAGGCACCGACGACATTGCGAGGGAGTCTATTGACTTCTTTTAGGACGCCATCGATACGATAACGGATCTGCACATATTCTTCGCGAGGTTCGATATGAATATCGCTGGCGCTTGATTTGATCGCGTATTCAAGTAAAAGGTTAATGGTCTGAGCAATCGGTGAATCTTCGGCAATGTCGGATTCGCTCGCAGTCTGATCTGCCGCTTCCTGATCTTCTCGTTGGATATCGATGACCTCATTCAATTCTTCGTTGACGTCGCCGCGATAACTTTCAAGACATTCCATGATATTACCATGGGTAGCGATATAGATTTTAGTATTTTCGCCAATTTCTTTTTGGATAAAGCTAACCGCTTGCACGTCATCGGGGTCGTCCATTGCAAGGTGCATGACGCCATCTTCATCTATCTTAAATAGGACTGCGTTGTACTGACGAGCTATGCGTTCAGGAATCTTATTAAGTACTTCCGAATCAATATCTCTAGGGTTGATATTGATATAGGGGATGCTCGTATAATCGGCAAACGCTTCGGCGAGCGACTGCTCGTTCATTAATTCGGCATGAATAATCAAATCCTGGAGGGGGCGCCTTGAACGCACACCTTCTTCTTTAAGGGTGCTGATTTGCTCTTTAGTAGCCGCACTATTGCGCTCGAGCAACTTTTCGATGGTAGCATCTGAAATACGCATATTGCTTGTGCTCTATTGTACGTGAGGAATATGAAAAGCGCTAGTAATATGGAATTTAATACTATATTTAAGAGCAATCAAAATGTACTAGCAGTCAAGCGAAATCATAAAAATCACTTTACAAGCATAAAAAAGGTAAACGCTGTAGCGAGAGCTAAGAGTAGCGTATAATATTAAACAATGAATTTTCAAATTACAGCTGATACCGAGATGCACGCTTTTGGCGTGCGTATTGCCCGATTACTGACTGGCGGTGAGGTTATCGAACTGCGCGGAGATGTTGGTGCCGGAAAGACGACATTTACAAAAGGACTAGCAGCAGGACTAGGCATTGACGAAACGGTTCAAAGCCCAAGCTTTACGATTAGCCGGGTGTATGATGCACCGAGTGGCCTTCATTTGGCGCATTATGATTTTTATCGGCTGCACGACGCTGGAATCATGGCGGATGAACTTAACGAAACTATCCAGGGTTCTTCGACAGTGACTGTCATCGAATGGGCGGATATTGTTGACGGTGTATTGCCAGTTGATCGTGTGACGATTACTATCGCCGCCACGTCTGAAACCGATCGGCGGGTGGTATTGTCTACTGGTGGCGAGAAAAGTAATAAGATATTAGAGGGGCTGGCATGATTTTATTACTTGATACCTCAACTCCGTTATGTAAATTAACACTTGTTGATGGCGAACAGTGGCATATTGACGAATGGCAGGCAGATCGGACGTTGGCTAAGAATCTGCTACGCTACATGCAAGGGCAGCTGCGCCATTATGATAAATCTTTTGCGGATATATTAGGGATTGGCGTTTACCAAGGTCCAGGGAGCTTTACCGGGCTACGTATCGGTTTGACAGTACTTAATACGATGGCGGATAGCGAACGAGTGCCGATTGTCGGTGTTCAAGGTGATGACTGGCAGCGAGTGGCTATTCAGCGGTTGATGGCCGGCGAAAATGATAAAATCGTTCTTCCTTTTTATGGCAGCGAAGCACATATTACCACGCCGCGTAAATAAACTTGCCGGTTATGTGTAAAAAGCGCTACAATAAAACTAGTCTAGTTTAGGCTTTTGATGAAACTTTTTGAAACACCTCCAGTTCCGCCCGCTTTTGGCTTAATTTATATCTGATATGAACAATTTGGTTAGCGACAGGGCGCTGAGAGAAAGGAATAACTATGATAGAAGGAATAATTGCCGCAATTATTGGGGCTATTCTTGGCGCCACTGGAACGGTAGCTTACGAGAAACGCCGCATGGCCATCGGGAAGAATAAAGCCGAGCACGAGATCGCCCACGCACAGACCAAGGCGAGTGAAATTGTTTTGCATGCGAAAGATGAAGCGTTGCAATTAGAAAATGAGCGGCGACGCGAATGGAAGAAAACTGAGAACCGCTTGGCTGACCGAGAAGTGTCGTTAGACAACAAATTAGATCAGTTGGATAAGCGTAGTGACAAGTTGCGTGCACAGGAAGATGAAGTTGAAGAGTTAAAGGCTGAGATTCGCACAATTCGGATTCGACAGCAAGAAAAACTTGAAAAAATTGCCGGACTTAAAAAAGCCGAAGCGGCTGATAAGCTGATGCAAATGACCGAAAGTGACATTAAAGAAGATTTAGTTGGACTAGTTAATAAATTGCAGCATGATGCTATGGAAGACGCCGAAGAGCGCGCGCAAACAATCCTTGTCACGGCGATGGAGCGTATGTCCAGCGAAGTGACTGCGGAACGAACGGTGACTGCCGTTAAGCTAACGGATGATGAAATGAAAGGCCGAATTATCGGCAAAGAAGGCCGTAATATTCAGGCCCTGCAACGTGCGACTGGTGTCGATATTCTTGTTGACGACACACCGGGGATGATTATCCTTAGTTCATTTGACCCAATTCGACGCCAGATTGCTCGAGTGACCCTTGAGATGCTTATGAAAGACGGCCGTATTCATCCTGCCCGTATCGAAGAAGTTGTCGCAAAGGCTGAAAAAGAAATTGAAAAACAAATCGCTCGTGCTGGCGAAGATGCCGCGCGTGAAGTTGGCGTCGTGGGAATTCCGAAGGAAATGCTGCGCTTGCTTGGTGAATTAAAATTCCGTACAAGTTACGGTCAGAATGTATTGATGCATAGTACCGAGATGGCCCATATGGCCGGTTTGATCGCTGAAGAGATCGGTGCGGACGTACGTATTACGAAAATCGCGACCCTACTACATGACGTTGGCAAGGCAGTGACGCATAAAATTGAAGGTAAGCATCACCATATTGGTGCAGAACTTGCAAGTAAATACGGTATGGACGAGCGTATCGTACACGCTATCCAAGCACATCACGACGACATCGAGGCTACGACACCAGAAGCATTGATCGTCCGTGTCTGTGACGCGTTGTCGGCGGCCCGTCCCGGAGCGCGTAATATCAGTGCCGAAAACTTTACTGAACGCATGCGCGATTTGGAAAACGTTGCTATGAGCTTTAAAGGTATCGATAAAGCTTACGCCATCAGTGCCGGCCGCGAAGTCCGTGTCATTGTCAGTCCAA
>JAQGHC010000015.1 GCA_028289015.1 Candidatus Saccharimonadota bacterium
TAACCAACCAGACACTCGAATACGCGTATCCGGGTATTGAAGTCGAAGGTGAAGTCGCTAGTTTTAAGGTGAATCAAGGCAAATTTGTGTTTTTTGACATTAAAGATGCGAGCGGTAGCGTAAACTGCTTTATGACGGTATGGCAACTACGCGTACCGATTGAAGACGGTATGAAAGTTATCGTAACTGCAACACCTAAGCTAACGCAATGGGGTAAGTTTAGTCTGACAGTTCAATCGATCCGTCCGAGCGGTGAAGGGAGTTTGAAAAAAAGTTTTGAACTGCTGCGAGCGAAGCTCGACAAGGAAGGGTTGTTTGCACAGGAGCGCAAGCGGACGCTACCGGGTTTGCCGCAACATGTAGCCGTAATTAGTAGTGTGCAGGCGGCTGGTTATGCTGATTTCGTTAAAATTCTTGAAGACCGATGGGGTGGCTTGCAAATAGACGTCGCGTCTGTGCAGGTGCAAGGCGCGAGCGCGCCCGATCAAATGATTAAGGCGTTAAGATACTTTAATTCTCAGGAGAAGCTGCCGGAAGTAATTATTATCATTCGCGGTGGAGGGAGTGCTGATGATTTGTCAGCACTTAATGATGAGCTACTAGTGCGTGAGATCGCAGCTAGTCGCATACCAACATTGGTCGGCGTGGGTCACGAAGTAGATATAAGCTTGGCGGATATGGTAGCGGACGTTCGTGCAGCAACTCCTAGTAATGCGGCGCAAATCCTGGTGCCGGACCGGTCTGAAGTGATTCGCGCAGTTCGTAGGCAAGTGCAGTCGTTGCTGCCGCGAACTGAACAGGCGATAGATAATAAACTGAGCGGTGTTCGAGCGCAAATTGTCAGCGCTGCTTCGTCGATTGATAGGCGCTATGCGCGTCAGCGCGATCAGGTGGAGAGTTTGCGCCGCATATTGGCCGAACTGGATCCGCGCAAGGTCTTGGCGCGCGGCTATGCGCTTGTACGAGGCAATATAGCAGCGGGCAAGATTATTGAAATTGAAAAAAGCGATATAGTAATAACAGCGGAGGTTCAACATGTTAGCAAAAAGTAAGGCAAGTATTTCGGAAAAAACAATCAAGTTAAATGAACTGGTCCAGTGGTTTGATAGTGAAGATTTTGAGTTAGAGGAGGCGCTTGATAAGTTTGCCGAAGCGGAAAAACTTGCAAGTGAAATTGAAACGGATTTACTGGCGATGAAGAATAGTATTACTGTCGTAAAAAAGAAATTTAACGAGGCCGATTAATGTTTTGGTTTTGGCTGCTTGCTGCAGTTGTCGTTATATTCGGCTTTGTAGTGTTTCGTGGTGCACCATACGTTCCTAGCCGTAAAAAAGAATTGATAGCAGCATTTGACGAACTTTACCCACTGTCCGAAAAAGACGTGTTGGTAGATATCGGATCTGGAGATGGGATTGTTTTGCGCGAGGCGGCAAAGCGGCACGCGAGAGCTATTGGCTATGAACTAAATCCATTGCTTGTGATTATATCTCGATTTTTATCTCGTCGACAGCCGTTAGTCGAGACATATTTGGCAGATTTTTGGTTCGTATCACTGCCACCAGAAACAACCGTCGTGTATGTTTTTGGTGAATCAAGAGATATTACCAAGATGGTGAATAAGGTGGCTGATGAAGCGCAGCGATTAAAAAAACCATTAGCGTTTATTAGTTATGGCTTTGCTGTGCCAAATCTAATGCCCGTCAAAAAAACTGGTGCGTACTATCTCTATCAGCTAAGTCCTTTACAGATTGACGAAGCGTAAGTATAATACAGATCATGTACAGTCTTAAACACAAAAATGAAAACGGCGCCATTAGCGGATCGTTAATTACAATTGTTCTTTTGGGCATTCTTTTTTTGGCGGCAGGCTCAGCAGCTATCTGGGCGCATTTAAACTACACTGAGCAAAAAACAAATGTCGATGGGAAGATCGCCCTCGCAGTTGCCGTAGCAGAGAAAAAGCAGGCCGAGAGCGATGCAGAGAAATTTGCCAATAAGGAAAAAGAGCCAAATCGCCAGTTCGTTGGTCCTGAAGATTATGGACGGCTCGTTTTTGACTATCCAAAGACCTGGAGTGTCTATGTCGCTCAAGAGGTTACGGAGGGCGGCGAATATCTTGCGTACCTTAACCCGGAGCTTGTGCCGCCTATCAGCGAGGCGCAGCAGTTCAGTTTGCGGGTGACAATCAAACAGACAGACTACGACCGGGTGCTAGAAGAATACAACCCTGCCGTTCAATCAGGAGATCTGCGTAGTAGCGTATTTGCCGCTAACGGCAACAATGGTGTCAGATTTGATGGTAAGTTTTCCGAAGATATTCGCGGCTCAATGGTAGTTATGAAGGTGCGCGATAAAACAGTCATACTTCGTACTGACGCAGATACTTTCAAGCCTGATTTTGAAAATATCATCAAGACAATTAATTTTAATCAATAGCAGTCGAACATCACTGCCGTCCATGCTAAACTAGAGATAGTATGAAGGGGAGCGAGGGTCAGTCGGATAATATACAAGGTGGGTTACTTTCCGGTGACCTGCCTTTTTTGGTGACAGCGGCGCACGAGTTGAAGTCGCCACTTTCATTAGTGCGTCAATTAGCATTAAGCCTTGAAGCCTCTACGGTCGATTCGGCCGAGCGCGATCGAATGCTACGCCAGATCATATTAACAAGTGAGCGCGCATTAAGGTTAACGACAGATCTATCACGCTCGTCGCGATTAGAGGACAGTATTTTTGATCTTGAGCCGATTAATCCTCAACAATTATGCGAAGAGGTGGCACATGAACTGACGCCGTTATACGCGGCGCGTGGTCGTCAAATTCAAGTTGCCAGCCATCATCGTTCAATGCTGGTCGTCGCGAATCATGATCTATTGCGGCGCATCATGTTAAATTTTGGGGATAATGCACTGCACTACACTGATTCATCAGCACCGGTGCAATTACGAGCGCGTGTCCATGACAAGGGTAGGCGCATCCGGTTGGGTGTTCGGGATTATGGTCCAGCAGTGCCGACTGATACGTGGCAACGGCTACAGGATAGCCTAGGAACAAATACGCAAGTGCTACATAGTCGTCCGCAAAGTAGCGGCTTGGGCCTATATGTCGCAGGGCAATTTGCCAGTGCGATGCAAGGCGAAATCGGAGCGACAAGGCATCGTGACGGAGTGACATTTTTTGTTGACATTGATGCGTCCACGCAGCTGAGCTTGTTATGACAAAAGTTCATTCCATATTAATAGTGGAAGACGATGACTGGCTGGCCGAACAGCACGGCCGAACGTTGCGCGCTGCTGGCTATTCGGTAGACTTTGCGCCACATGCGCTCGCAGCGATGGATTCAGTAGATAGCAGACAGCCAGACGTTATCGTTTTGGATTTATTACTTGCTGGTCCAAACGCCTTTACGTTATTACATGAATTGCAGTCGCATACCGATCTGGCTGGTATTCCGGTGATTTTGTGTACGAATAGTGCTGATCAAATCGCAAGTGAAGATATAGAAGCATATGGCGTCCGGCAGGTATTAGATAAGGCCACGATGCATCCTGATGACGTCGTTGCGGCGGTTCGAAAGGTACTATTGTGACCGCGTTGCGGACACGGGCAATTGTTCTCCGTCGGACAAATTATGGCGAAGCAGATAGAATATTGCAATTATTAACACCAGAAGGCAAGCGTAGTGTGATGGCACGCGGCGTGCGCCGAGAAAGAAGCAAGCTGGCGGGCGGCATCGAGCTATTCGCTATTTGCGATATCGTTATCACAGAAGGTAAGGGTGATCTGGGTATTTTAACATCCGCACGGCTAGTGCAGTTTTATCGCCACATATTAGAAGATTACGATACGATGCAGTTTGCATATGAAGTAGTAAAGCATGTGGGGCGAGCGAGCGAAATGGTTGATGAGCCGGATTGGTATGACGTGTTAAGCGAAGTGCTGATGGCGCTTGATACATTGACGATTCCGCGTCAGTTAATACAAACATGGTTTTATCTGCATTATGCTGCCTTGTTAGGCCATGAATTGAGTTTGGTACACGATACAACAGGCATTCCACTTCAACCCGACCTGCGTTATGCGTATGACGAAAGTGAAATGGGGCTGCGTGAAGCTCTGCACGGTAATATAACAGCCGATCATATTAAATTAATGCGACTGATCAGTGCTAAGTCGTTGAAGGTGTTATCGCAAGTCGGCGGTATTGAGGCTATATTGCCCGACTGCTGGGTGACCGCCCGGCAACACGCTGCTATATAAAAATAAAACTCCCCGTCTAGCCGAAGCTGGGCGGGGAAGTTCATTGATAGAGGAGATCCAAACTAGCTCACTAGGATTACTGTAGCTTGCTTAGCATTACGCTGGCGTGCCGATCAACGGACGAATACAGGATCCTTGTTCCCAGAGATATTTTGTCGTCTGCGGCGTTACGACGCTGCACCTCAGCCTGTAGGGTTGTGTAGAACTCCTGATGCAAGTTTGCGTCGGCATCAGGACAATCTTCGGCTATCGCAAGGTAGAACGCAATTTTATTCCTATAGAATTTTGGGTAAGCGAGGATAGCGCAAACCGCCAATAGAATCCAAAATTTCGCATGACCGCCAAACTTTGCCTGGTGATACTCTTCGATGTCGCGCACTGCAAAACCGAGAGCGGTTCTTGAAAACTCATTCTCGCAGAGGTCTGTCATTTTCTTTTCGATGTCGGCCAATGTAACGTTTGCATTTGTTTTTGATTCTTGTATCAATGAACCGCTCATTACTGCCATTTCCTTTCAAGGGGGGGGTAGTCGGAAGGTGAACGTATGACAAGTTATACACTTAAATTATTACTTTTACAATAGGCGTGTGCGTACATCTGTTATAATGAGAGAATTATGGCAAATCAGCAGATCAAAAATGAACGAATGGAAGCAATTGTAAGCCTGGCAAAACGACGTGGTTTTATTTATCAGGGAAGTGATGTTTACGGCGGCCTATCAGGGACATGGGATTATGGCCCACTTGGTGTGACGCTCAAGCGTAACATTATGCAACTATGGTGGAAGATGTTCGTTGATTCACGCGATGATATGTACGGTATCGATGCGGCGATCTTGATGAATCAAAAGGTATGGCAGGCGAGTGGGCATGTCGATACGTTTACTGATCCTTTGGTTGAGGATCTTGAAACAAAGCAGCGTTTTCGAGCTGATCACTTATTGAAGGATGCTGGTTTCTCTGTTGAAGGTTTGTCACTTGCTGATATGACAAAGCTCATTCAGGACAACGAGGTGAAGAGTCAGAATGGCAATCCGCTTTCTGAGGTGCGTACGTTCAACATGATGTTCACGACGACAGTGGGTCCGGTGGCTGATGATAAATCAATAAGCTATTTGCGTCCAGAAACCGCCCAAGGTATCTTTACGAACTACAAAAATGTATTAGATGCGTTCTATCCTGATCTCCCATTTGGTTTGGCTCAGCAGGGTAAGGCATTTCGTAATGAGATCAGCCCGCGTGATTTCATATTCCGCAGCCGCGAATTCGAACAGATGGAAATCGAGTATTTTGTTCATCCTGAAAAGTGGGCTGAATCTTTTGAGGCATTACTAAAAGATACGCATGACTTTTTAGATGCGCTTGGTTTGCCTGCTGAAAACGTTCATGAACTAGAAGTTCCAGAAAATGACCGTGCACATTACAGTAAGCGAACGATTGATATCGAATTTGATTTTCCTATTGGCCGCGAAGAACTAATGGGTATCGCATACCGTACTGACTTTGATCTTTCTAATATCCAGCGCGTCGCTGGTAAAAACATGGAATATAACGTTAAGGGCACAAACGAAAAGTTCATTCCGCATGTCATCGAACCATCGTTCGGTGTCGAGCGTGCATTAATGGCCGTATTATCTTCGGCGTATACCGAAGATGAAGTAAATGGTGAAAAGCGTATCTACCTTAAATTCCCAGTACACCTGGCGCCGGTGAAATATTGTGTCTCGCCACTTCTAAAAAACAAGCCAGAATTGGTGGCAAAGGCGCGTGAAGTCTATGAACTATTAAAGAAAAAACATGGCAACGTCATGTGGGACGACAACGGCAATATCGGTAAGCGCTACCGCCGCCAAGATGAAATCGGTACGCCATACTGCGTGGTGATTGATTTTGATACGATTGAAGATGACGGACTCGTCTCGATCCGCGACCGCGATACAACTGAGCAGAAACGTATTTCTGTCGAAGAACTATTAGGTTAACTCTGTATGGAAGCATATGAATCTGAATATGCCGCACCCGCACATACGATTACGGAAAGGCGGTTGATTGGCAGGCAAGTAATTACTGCGGTCGTTTTAGACGGTGAGTATGTCGAATTCGTGAAAGATATTGGTAGCGAGAGTGTTGTTGATAATTAAGAAACGCATACGTCAATGGGGTTAGTATAAAAATTTAATATGCCACTGCAAATATGCAGTGGCATATTTTTTTGGTATGCGGTTTGCCGCCCGTCACCCTGAAAGTAGGGGAGGGCGGCAAACCACCCAAGGGATAACGATACGCGTCGACCAGTTCCTTTTGGCGGGCCTCTTGCAGGTCCTTCTCAATTGCGGCAAGCCGAAGTACGTGAATGAAGGCTACGCCGGCTCCGATGTACTTGAGGTTACCGGTGACATCCTCTATGTAGATGATTGGTGTCGACGTATCGTCGTTCCTAACGGCCATGTCGCGAAACTTTTGATGGACAGGATTGTCAGGATCGATGATCTGTTTTTCGGCCACCAGCCCCTTTTTCTCCAGGCTACCCAGGACGATGTCACATTGTCCGTAGATTCTATTGCCAAGAAGGTAGATCTTTTGTATCTGGCACGGAGCTGTTGTCTGAAGTATGGTTCTAGCCCTTCTGTAAATGTACCCGTGTTTTTTTGTCCAGAAGTGACACTCCTACCGCCATCAAGCCATAGAATTTACCCTCACTTTGAATATGTATACCATTTAGCCGTATTTGAATTTGGTTCGCAAGAACGTATGTATAAAAATAATCGATGATTAATGCGACGTACTGTATCTTTTCGTGTTTGTAGGTGATAATAGAAGTACATAAGGTATCGTAACCGAGGAGTCAGTATGGGATTTTTTGACGGATTAAGAAAAATGATAGAAGGTAAGCCGGTATTTGAAGATTCAAATAAACCACGGGCCGACGTAATGGTAAATGCGAGTGATCAATTTGATTTGAAGGGTGTGATGCCGACAGATGAGCCCCCCGAGAAAGTACGAATAGAAGCTCCGCAACAAACAAAAGTAACGCCTACGTTTGATCTTCGGCATTGCCAGACACATATTAATGGTGACTCGATGACGGTGACCATCTGGGCGACCAACACGTCGTCTGTTGATATTGAAATTGATAAATGCGTAATTTTAGATACGAAAACTGAAATTGATCGTCGATTAAGTCCGGGGCAAGCGCATGAAATAATGCTGTATAAGGGGCCTATTCCAAAGTCCGATCATGCCCACACAGCGAATATTTTTTATAAATCAATTCGGGAAAATGAGTATTTTCGTGTCGATTTCATGGTTGAATACAACCGCGAACCAGACGGGTCGTATATCGTCGAAGACTTACACCCCGAACATTATGCTATCAAAGAGCTGACCTAGGTTGGCAGTGCTCATTTTCTAATACTAAAGTAGAGAATTGTATATTAACTACGCCAAGGGTCTATGCGGCTTGGCGATTCGCGTAACCAAGCATGGCTTCTTCGTCCACTACTAAGGATGTAGTGTCGCGGAGCATGTAGTCTTGCAATGAGGTGCCGCCTAGGGCGTGTAGGAGTTTAGGCTGAGTGGGTGTTCTTTCATGTGTTCTTACTGCGGTGTCGAAGGTTGGTTGAAGGATGCCACCAGTAAAGCTTTGAATAGCAAAGCTGCCAAGGCCGCGAGCGGCTGCGTCTGCTGGACGAGCGATTTTTTCAACAAGGCTAGCCTGAAGTTCCGCTGTGGCACGTTTCTCAGCCAGCTCGTCGTAGTCGGCAGGGTAGATCAATGAATTATTTTCATAATTATTCATATTATCTTAAAAATACCACTTTATATCCTTGTAGTCAATAGATTGTCGTGTTCAATAAATTATTGCAGTACTCAACTATAAGCCAAAGCTCAAAAATGGTATAATTAATGCACTGAATAGTGCGAAAGCAAGGAGAGAGCAAAGATGAATCGTAAATGGCTAGTACCGGGAATTATTATTGGAATTATCGTCGTACTCGGGATGCTTATTATTGGCGGGTATAACGGTCTTGTGGGTCAGCGAGAAAATGTGAACAATGCGCTCGCTAATGTCGATACGCAGTATCAACGACGATCAGATTTAGTAAAAAACTTAGTTGCCACCGTCAAAGGTGCCGCTAATTTCGAACAAGAAACATTAACGCAGGTGACGGAGGCTCGCGCAAAGGCAACGAGTATTTCAATCGACCCGAGCAATGCAACGCCAGAACAGCTTGCGCAGTACCAGCAGTCGCAGGGTGAGCTAAGCCAGGCGCTAGGGCGGCTATTAGCAGTGACCGAAAATTACCCTGAATTAAAATCAGTTGCTAATTTTCAGGACCTACAGGTGCAGCTAGAAGGAACTGAAAACCGTATTGCGGTTGCTCGCCAGGATTATAATGCGGTCGTAACGACGTATAATACGACGATCTCGCGTTTCCCGACAAATCTTACTGCAGGAGTCTTTGGTTTTGATAGGTATACGACCTTCAAGGCGGACCAAGGCTCAGAAGACGCTCCAACGGTAGATTTTAATTCGTAATAAAAGAATAGGTTGCTGACATGTGTATGCGACATGCTCGAATGAAAGTTATTACCGCTGTAATAGCATTGTTCGCCGTGTTCGCTTTGCCGGCCACCGTCGGCGCATTGGCGGCTCCACCGAAGCCAACGGACATACCTGTTGTCGATCAGACAAATACTTTAACTGCTGAACAAAAGTCTGTGATTGCTACAAAGATAGCAGATGAACGAAAGGCGACCGGCAACCAAATTGCAGTCCTAGTGATACCATCCCTTGAAGGTGATGCATTAGAGAACTACTCACTGAATGTCGCTCGGGAATGGGGGGTAGGGCAGGCGGATCGAGATAGCGGCGTACTGCTACTTGTCGTTAAAGATGATCGTCGCTTGCGAATTGAGGTCGGGCGTGGAATGGAGGGCGCCCTGCCAGATATTCGGGCCAATCAGATTATTCGCGACAGGATACGGCCGGCATTCCAAAAAAACGATTATTTTGCCGGCGTTAATGCGGGTGTTGATGGAATTATTGCGGCGATTCACGGTGAAGTTGATCCGAACTTGTCGACAGAAGTTGCAAACAGCGCACCAGCAGATTTTCCATGGGAGTTTTTGCTATTTTTTGGATTGATGGGGTTTAGCTGGCTAGGCTCGGTACTGGGCCGTACAAAAAGCTGGTGGGCTGGTGGTATCGTTGGTGGTATAGTCGGCGCTATGATCGGATTTATTTTTGGCTTTATATTCATTGGGATTGCTAGTATCGTCGCGTTGACATTGTTAGGTTTATTGTTCGATAAAATCGTCTCGGCCAACTATCGTTCGCATGCGAGCCACGGTGATGCACCAAGCTGGTGGGCGGGCGGTCCGTTCATTGGTGGCGGAAGAGGATCCGACGGCGGCTTCGGGGGATTCGGCGGCGGTGGATTCGGCGGCGGCGGTGCAAGTGGCGATTGGTAGGGGGTAGTCAGCTGAGGGGGCTGATTAAAAATAGGTGAGAATAGCTTAATTGACGACTCTGTATCCGCAGAGTATGTTAAAATAGCAGCAATGAATTTGGTGGGTAAAAACAAACAACCAGGCTTTACTATTGTCGAACTTTTAATCGTCATTGTTGTCATTGGAATATTAGCTGCGATTACCGTCGTCGCCTATAGCGGCGTGCAAGCGAAGGCTCAAAACGCTTCCCGACTGAGCGAGGCAGAGCAAGTGGCAAAGATACTAACGGTGTACAGGGTGCAAAATGGAGAGTATCCCGCTTTTCCAAGTGGCAGTATTTCAGTTTGCGTCGGGGAGGGCTTTAGTGATCTTAATGCTGATGGTGTAGCTGATTGTTGGGATGCTAATAAAACGGGAACATCCAATGCTCATCCCAATGCTGCGTTTAACGCTGCATTAAAAACAGTGGCGACATTACCGGTTGGCAATAGGACACCAATTGCATCAGGCACATATCTTCGGTTAGGGCCGGTATTTACGTTAGTAGGGGGTGTGACGTACTACGTCCATTATTGGCTACAAGGTTCTTCATGTCCAGCTGGAACTATGACGTGGAGTGACACTCTAACAGTTAGATGTTCGATTATGCTTGAATCTTAACCTCTCTATGGTTAATAAAAAGTAAATTACTTCAGTTGAAGCAGCCATCCGTCTATCACCCGCGGTATAATAGTAGATATGAATACGATTACTTGCACAACGTGCGGCACAAATATCGAGGTTGACAAGGCATTAGAAGGGCAAATTGAAGCCCGTATTATTGCTGCCGAGCAGCACAAGCACAAATTAGAAATGGAAAAGATTCGCGAGGAGGCGGCAAAATACGTCAAGGCTGAGCGAGATTCTGCGACGAAACTAGCAAATAAGCAGCTGGAAGGTGAAAAGGAATTATTAAAACAGCAATTAGATGCTGAGCTGGATTTAGCGAAAAAGAAACTCGAACTTGAGCTATCTTCGTCGCAAAAAAAATCCGCCGCCGAGCAAGAGTCTCTTGTAAAGAATTTACGTGACGATGCCGAAAGTGAAAAAGAAGCGAATAAAAAACTTCGTGAACAATTAAGTGAACTGATGCAGTCGCTGCGAGAGGAAAAACAGGCACATGCGAACGCCGAACTTGAGGCGCAAAAGAAGTTAGCTGAAGGTGAAGACAAGATTCGTCAAGATGTCCAAAAAGCAGCTGAAGAAAAATACCACTTGCGTATTTTGGAACAGGAAAAAAAGCTCGCCGATACGCAAAAAGCATTAGAAGATGCGCAGCGCAAGGCTACCCAAGGGTCGCAGCAAAATCAAGGTGAAGTGCTAGAGCTGGACTTAGAAAATCGCCTACGTGAAGAATTTCCATACGATCAGTTAGAGGAAGTAAAAAAGGGCCAACGTGGCGCTGACATTAAGCAGATGGTCAACAATCAGTTAGGCGTCTCGTGCGGTGTATTGCTGTGGGAAACAAAGAATGGCAAGTGGCAGCCTGCGTGGGTGCCAAAATTTAAACAAGATATTCGTGAGGCCGGAGCAAATATCGGAGTAATTGTCTCGCAAGAAATCCCGAGTGATATGGGCGACATGAAGCATCTGGAAAATAATCTGTGGGTCGTCAAACCAAAGCTTGCGCCTGTTCTTGCTACTGCGCTGCGCGCAACGATATTGCAGGTTGATGCAGCGAATAAAATGAGTAATGGCAAAGACGCAAAAATGGAAGCGCTGTACCAATTCTTGGTCGGGCCCGAATTTCGCCACCGCGTCGAAGCTATCGTGGAAAACTACGGAACATTACAGGCCGAGATTGAAAAGGAGAAGCGATCAGCTGCGCTTCGTTGGGCGCATCAAGAAAAAGCGATTCGTGCAGTAATCGATAACACTATTGGCATGTATGGAGACCTGCAAGGTATCACCAGCAGAGCCTTGCCTGTAATTAAATCACTCGAGATTGACGAAGAAGAAGCGCAAGAACCACAGCGTCTACTATAATGCTGTTATCTTTTTTACAGATTCACTCGCAAGTCTAGCCGTATACTAGACAAGCAATTAGTGGAAGTCATTTAACGCATAGGAGGTATAACATGGGTGATAAAGACCAGTATACAATGCAGGATCCGACTAGGCAGTATCCAGCCTTGGATATTCCCGAACAAACACAACGGGAGCCGGGTTTAGATGCCAATCTACAGCCAAAAGCAGACCATGGAGAAACAACCTATCGCGGCACTGGTCGCTTGCAAGGGCGAAAAGCGGTTATTACGGGCGCGGATTCGGGTATCGGCCGCGCCGTGGCAATAGCGTACGCCCGGGAGGGTGCTGACGTAGTGATCACATATTTGCCAAGCGAAGAGACTGACGCTAAAGATGCGATGCGTATTATGAAAGAGGCCGGGCACAATGTGTATGGCTTGGCAGGAGATTTAACTTCCGAGGATTTCTGCAAAGAGCTTATTAGTTTTGGGGCTGATAAAATGGGGTCTATCGATATTTTAGTAAACAACGCGGGTAAGCAGGTGTATGTTCCGAATATCGAGGATTTGTCGACCGATCAACTAGTAAGCACGTTTACTGTTAATATTTTTGCAATGTTTTGGTTGTCTAAGGAGGTACTGGCGCATATGCCGCCCGGCGGGACAATTATCAATACGGCATCTATCCAGGCGTACCAGCCATCGCCTGGCTTGCTAGATTACGCAAGTACAAAGGCTGCGATAGTTAACTTTACTCATGGCTTGGGTAAGCAGCTGGCACCGCGAGGTATTCGGGTGAACGCCGTCGCACCTGGTCCAATCTGGACACCACTCCAGCCGAGTCATGGTCAGCCACAGGAGAAATTGGTGCAATTTGGCCAAAACACCCCAATGGGTCGCCCCGGACAGCCAGCCGAGTGTGCGCCGGCGTATGTTTTCTTGGCGTCACAAGAATCGAGCTATACGACTGGCGAAGTAATAGGTGTTACCGGTGGGCAGCACTTGCCCTAATATTCGCACATGGTTATGCTTGCAAAATGATGAAATCGTATTACAATTACGATATTCCGAGTTAGTCCCCGATTTATTTTGGAAGGTACGTGATTATCATGAGTGAATTTGAAATGATGCCGATTGAGCTTCTGCAGAAGCAAGTTGAGGAGGCGCGTAGCAACCTCGAGGCCGCAGATGCCGGCACGGGCAAGACGCATATGAACGATGCCGAAGTACTGGTCGTCAAGGCAGAAATTGCTCGTCGGCTCAACCGCATGGCATTTTACCTCAGTCAGCGTGACTGCTTGGCGAGTGAAGATTTCGCCATAATCGCCGGCGAGTGCCGCGTGTATCTGGTTCGAAAGGTCGATATGCTCGAGGCCGTGTCCATTTCATGAAATCAATCCTGACTACAAACTCGGATAAGCCCCTGGCAAAATTGTCGGGGGCTTATTCATGCCTTGTCGGGTATAATAGAATGCAATGATTACTTACTACACAGACGGCAGCGCAAGTCCAAATCCTGGCCCTGGGGGATTTTCGGTTATAAAGGAACTACAACCACATATTCTTGGTAGCGAAGATGGCGCGACGACAAACATCCGCATGGAGGGCAAGGCGATCTTAACGGC
Source organism: Candidatus Saccharimonadota bacterium (assembly GCA_028289015.1). Taxonomy (GTDB): domain Bacteria; phylum Patescibacteriota; class Saccharimonadia; order Saccharimonadales; family Saccharimonadaceae; genus UBA6022. The sequence continues at coordinate 13,346 of JAQGHC010000015.1, forward strand.
ACTGCATGACGCGGGCGGCGAGCAGTGTGAGATTTTCACGGACAGCGAATTTTGGATTAACGTGATTACAAAATGGGCGCCAAGCTGGGAAGCTAAAGGTTGGAAGAAGCCTGGTGGTGAAATCAAGAATCTAGACATCGTCCGTGAGGTGTATCCGCTATATAAGCAATCTAACGCAACATTGACCTGGGTGCGGGGGCATGAAGGTGACATTGGCAACGAGTTGGCTGATGAATGGGCCAATAAAGCTCGCGAAAATGGTGATGTCGGACCGGTTTATGTGAAAGACCAGGCCCCAAAATCAGCTGAAGAGTATATGGATGAATACTTAGCGCTAGGCACCATAATGCAGCTGGCGACGAGCAGTGGTAATAAGCCATGGATATCGACAGTTTATTACGTCGCAGACAGTGAGCGTAATATTTACTGGCTTAGTTTGCCAGAACGTCGGCATAGCAAAGAAGTGCAAGTGAATCCTGAAGTTGCTGTCGCCATCGCGATCAAGCAAGACATTCCCGTCATCGGTATTCAGGCATCAGGTCAAGTAGCGGTTGTAGATGATCCTGTGAGGGTTGAAAAGATGCTTGCATTGTATGTGACAAAATATAAGGGCGCAGGCAAAGACTTTCACCAGCGATTTATTGACGGCAAAAATAAGCACCAACTATACTGCTTGACGCCGAGCTTGCTCGTGCTGTTTGACGAAGCTCATTTTAAAGAACAGCCTGTTCAAAAAATTATTTAAAAACGATCGGACTATATGCGAGAAATCGAGATTAAAGCGAGTATAAGTTCCGTTGAGTCCATCATTGCTATTTTTACTAGTCAAGGTGTGGCCGTTAGTGATCCTGTGACGCAGCGCGACCGTGTTTATGGCCAGATAGGTATCGATGGGGCTGGTGAAAACACTGCGCCGTGGTTACGTATCCGTAGCGAAACGAAACAGGGCAGTACTAAGCATATCTTCACTTTGAAACGCTCCATTACCAATCAAATGGATAGTATTGAACACGAGACGGAAGTGGCCGATGAGATTGGAATTGAACATATTATCGAACAGCTGGGATTTGAGATTTATTCCGATCTCACCAAGACACGACAGAAGGCGAATGTTGGCGAAATTGAAATCTGTATTGATGCAGTTAATGAGCTGGGGGCTTTTATTGAGGCGGAAAAGCTCACTGCTGATGAAGTCGACTACGATGCAGTTATTCGTGAGTTATGGCGCGTCTTTGAATCACTAGGTGTTAATCATGAAAACGAAGTGGTGGACGGTTATGATGTCTTGATGAATAAAAAACTGGCCACAGTTATAGACAAGTGAAATAAATTAAAATGATTATTTTGTTAGCACCGTCAAAAACGATGAACTTTCAACCGGTAAGCTCACTTTCGGTGCCCACTACTATGCCACATTTCTATGCGCAAGCAGTTGAGATTGTGCATACGGTTTGTCAAATGGATGATTTAGCGCCACTGATGCGTACCAGCCGTACGATTGCAGATAAGACAAAGTCAGCCTACGCAAGATGGGGCGAAAAAAATAACCCAAGTCTTTATGCCTATGTCGGTGACGTGTACAAAGGGTTTTACGCGCCGACGCTCACAAGCGATGGCATTACATGGGCACAAAAGCATGTATTTATTTTAAGCGGACTATACGGTGCGCTACGACCGCTTGACTTAATCTCTGCTTATCGCCTTGAAATGAAAGCGAAGCTGCCGGTAGGCCCTGCAAAAAATTTATATGAATTTTGGGGCAACAAAGTAGCGAAGTATGTTGGCGATGCTGCCGATGGAGTTATCTGTGTTTTATCGTCAGACGAATACGCCAAGGTAGTAACGGCGCATACGGGCTGTCGTGTCATAACGCCTGTTTTTCTTGATAAAAAACCAAATGGTATGATTGGGACGGTTCCTATATACAGTAAAATGATGCGCGGCGTAATGGCGAGGTGGTTAATTGATAATCATATCGACACACCTGAACGAATAATAGAATTTTCAATGTACGGTTACTCGTACGACGCGGGTCATAGTATTGATGACCGTCCAGCATTTTATCGAGAGGTAATGACGCCGCTTCGATTCAACTAATGCTTGCATGTAAATATCAGATGGAGCAAAATATTGATACATGGAACACGACCGTCATACGCCAGAGCAGCTGAACTTGATCGAAAAGGAATTTGTAACTGAAACTCTCTACGCCGCCAGGCAAGCATTAATTGTGCGTCAGGGCATCTCAGAATATATCCATCAACCCTTAGAGGCAACTCGGTCATGGCTAGATGGCGCAACTAATACGCAACATAGGCATACGTTCGTCACGGCGTATTATAATGAGCTTCCAGGTTATGGGTATCATTTGTCTCATGTTGAAGACCAAGTAAGCCAATTTATGTATCTTGAGTCTCATTTGCAGAATAATATCATAATGCAGTTGCTGTCTAGCTTAGATCAAAAGGGGGATAGTAAAGGTATTGATGCCAATATATATCTTGCCTCAATCAAGCGTCTTGACGCGTTGGCTAATGGCAATCCTAGCACGGCAAATCCGTCAAATCTAAAGAGTTTAATACGCTATACGCAGCGTATCGACACGCAGTATCAAAGCAACGACATCGATTGTGTGATAACAAAGAAGGTGCTTGTTCAGGAGTTATTGGATGACCAAGTGCTGTCAGAGGTTGTATACGGTGCACACGCTAATGATGATTTCCTGGAAGTGTCATTCGAGGATGTTGAAGGGTTGTTTTATTCATTAAGCGAAAACTTGGCATATAGCGATATCGCACGTGATATTAGCGAAATGCAATATATTCTGTCGCGCCTTAAGCTAACAGCAGGTGAGTAGTGTCGCGCCGTAGGGTCTTCATCGACTACCGCTAGTATACTAGAAAAATTACAACGACAGTTGTATAGTCATGACATGAGCGAATGGCGTGATGCTGGACTATCTACCTACGAACGAATCGAAGAGTATGAATTCGTTTCGCAGGATAGGCTTGCGCACCTTTCAGATTGCCTCGATTATTTGTATAAAAACTATATTGACGGAGCTATTGATGACAGTAGTAGGATGTATGATGGTTCAGACAAAGATCGAAAAGTGCAAACATTAAATATTACATATAGTAATTTTCAATTTAATGACTATCACGAAGGCGTCGTAACGGAATCTGCCATATCATTGCAAATCGTTAAAGATAAAAAAGATGCTGTTCGAGAAAGTCGCACTATGACAATTGAGCGAAACATCGCCGTGGAGCGTAAAAGTAAGCAAAAGACCGACGCTATTTTCAGTGATGAAACAAGCATAGCGTACAAGGCATTTACCGAATATTTTTTGGTTAATAAGTTAGTCGGTGGTGGTTATAGCGCGTATGTCTCGAGACTTGAGGGTCATTCGACAATGACAGAAGTGAATTATGAACCAATGTCACTATATGACTTAGCTGATTTTGTTTCAGAACTAGATAAAATTGCCGATCTGTATGCGTCATATAAAATCGAACGTGCTATTATGGAACAGTAACCAAACTAAATATCAAGAGAGCGAAGAGGGATCGGCCTGATGACTCGCCAGCAACCTGCAGTATTTGCAAGGTGCTAATTCCGCCTGATAGCTATCAGGAAAGATATACGAGTATCTTCTTTGTAGAACGAAACTCCTTTCCTATTGCCATGATCAGGGCAGATAGAAAGGAGTTTTTTCATGTCTGTAGCCACTAATTACCGAACCGCCGAGAGCGTTTCACCTAAGCATCCCGACAAGATTGCTGATCAAATATCGGATGCAATCCTGGATGCTCATCTACGTGAAGATCCACTCGCCCGTGTGGCTGTCGATGTCGCTGGCGGTCACGGTAAAGTATTTGTCACTGGTGAAGTGACGTCTAATGCAAAAAATGTTGATGTTGCAGCTATCGTAAAAAGACTAGCGGGCGACGTCGAGTTAATTGAGCATATCGCCGCGCAAAGTCCGGAGATAGCCGCCGGCGTTGATACGGGTGGAGCTGGTGATCAGGGTATTATGATTGGCTATGCAACCAGTGAAACTGCAGAGTTCTTACCGCTTGAAGTCGTCTTGGCTCGACGTCTGAACCAGTACTTATTTAAAATATGGCCCTATGATGGCAAAACGCAGGTGACGTTGGACGGCGGTAGAATAGTTCATATTGTCGCGAGTTTTCAGCACGCGCCACAAACAGAGCTGACTGAACAGGTGAAGGCTTGGATAGCGAGTGACGAATTGGCTGATGTTGACGAAGCGCATCTCGATATATACGCCAACCCAGCAGGTGACTGGAAGATCGGTGGCTTTGATGCGGATGCCGGACTAACGGGGCGCAAGTTGGCGGTAGACAATTATGGCCCGCGTATACCAGTCGGTGGCGGGGCATTCAGCGGTAAAGATCCAAGCAAGGTTGATCGTAGTGCTGCCTATATGGCTCGAAAGATCGCGATTGATTACTTAAAAGATCGCCAGGCGGCAGAAGTATTCGTTCGTCTGGCGTATGCAATTGGTGTTGCTGAGCCAATGGAAATGACGGTTATCGTTGACGGAATAGCGGAAAAGGGTGTAGGCTATGACGTAACACCAAACGGGATAATTGACAGCCTCGACCTACGGCGCCCGATATACGAACAAACTGCTCGTTATGGACACTTCGGTCAGGGGTTTGACTGGGAGAAGTGAGCCATGACAGAAACATTGAATCGTAAACCTCAAATCGAACTGCCAACACCGACACAACTGCGTCGTTTCGCTGCTACTGCAATGGCAGCTGCGAATGCAAGTAACAAGCTCCACAAGAGGCAGGGATCTTACGAGCCAACCTTTGTGTGGGTTGATGCAAAATACAACTTTCAAGACGGTAAGGCGGAGCAGTTTGAGCGACGATCTGGACGATTTGCGCGTCGGGTTTTAGATATCGTTCATGATAATGCGGAGAATGGCTTAGAGAAAATCGTACCTGCAGATCGCTGGAGTTTACGATACAGCGAACTTATACAGGATAATTTATATGGCAATGAATGGGTTGGCACATTAAAACGTTATGCTTTTGAATGGGATAACTGGGGTACGATTGAATCCCGTTGCACAATAATGGATGCTTCTGCTATGCATAAGAATAAAATCTTCCCTACAATAGACGACGAAGGGAGTGTCGATACGGAGTTCACATCTCTTAACCCGTCAGTTCGTCATGCGATTGTAGGCAAAGAGCATTTCGGTGAGCTTATCGCTGGCGTTCGATCGTATCGAGCAACGTTGGAATAATTATTAGAAAATAATGCAAAAAGTAAAGGGCATATGAGTTATCGCGAATCACCACCTGCAGTCAATCAATTGGAGAAACTCGCTTTGATCGGTGGAACTCGTCCGCGTAAAGCGGCGTACGGGGCGTCTTTGCATGAGCAGGAGAAATACTTTGCAATCGATAGCCTCGATTCAATTGTCGTACGCGGAGAAGACGAAAATTTAGAAAGCGTGCGTCATAGTATGGGGGTTCGAATGGGACGGAGGGTGATTAATGCCGTCAACGAGGTGTGTCGATTGGAGTATGTTGAAGCATACCATGTTGAGTGCGAGACGCATCAGCAGATTAAATCGGTGACGAAATACAAATTCGAATGGAATAAAAAAGAAGTCCTATTGGCACGTAGAGCTACTTTATTGACGACTAGTCAGGAGAGGGGGTATATCCGAAATATTGGTGATACAGTCCTTAATTTTTATGTTCCCGATGATGCCGCCTCGATTCTTGACGCGGAAATAGCCTGCGCCGAGGTGACCTACGATGACTGCGAGCAGTTCATTAAAGATACAAACGCATATTACAAACACGTTAACCTCGTGAACCGGTAGCGATGTTCTATTGCATGATCGTAAAAAAGTAGGTATAATACTTTCCATTAATGAGTAAATCTGTTGGTGAACCACTGCCGGAGCCTGAACCTGAACCCGAACCCGAACCTTCTCCTTATCAAGATGCGTTATTTAGCGCACATGACGAACTGCAGATATACCCACCGTACCCTCAATACGTAAATACAACCCGAGAATTTGAGGTGCGACTATTCGATGATTTCGAAAGCATTGAAATTGAGGCGACGCTTTATGGAGATTTAGTGAAGAAATATATCGATTTAGATAAGGATGATCAGTTTGAACTGGCTGATCGAATCGAGCATGCGATTGGTCGGACGGCGAGTAGACTGCTTGGTGAGGATTCAGGATTCGCATGCAAGCGCGAGACGGTCGTATTGATCAATAATCTACCAGTTATATTTGAACCGGCTAATAATGCCATGCTTGTGGGGCGGTGGGGAGATCAAGGGAAAAACAAGATGAACATCCGATCTGAATTTATCGAGGATCGAAACCAGCAACGACTGCTACTTGGTGGGCTGGCGGCTTTTGTGACGTATCTTGAACAACGATAACCATCTTCATATTTTGTCAAACATGGGATAAGATAGAAGGAATTGTTAATAAAAACGAAAGTTAGAATATGGAACCTGAAACAGAAACACGCGACACCACGGATATTTTTTTGTGGGCAAATAATACCGATGGTATTAAAAAAGAACTAGATGTTGAATTCTTTTTGTTCAACAAAAACTACACGCCGTATAGCACGAATTTCATGAGTGATTTGAACGCTCAGATCAAGCCATTATTTTTGTATGACATGATCAATTTTGTTAACCTTGGCGCTGGTACGGGCTTGTCGGTTCGCGACTTCGAGCTGTCCGAAACGGAAGAAAACACCTTGCTTCGCACCGATCTTGAAAACGTGGGTCGTGCCGAAACATTGATTCATCTGATCGAAAATGAACGTCACGATATTGTTGAATTCAGCCAAGAAGAGCATGAATTCAAGCGCGTAAAGGGTATCGTTGCGCGTTTTACGCACAAAGATGATCCAAAGAAGGCATTCTATGCCGTTAAGGCGATTAGCCAGGGCGGGGTCTTAAACGGTGCAACGTCATGGGAATTCCGTGATGGTAAGTTCGGTGCATTCCAGGCCGATGTTGGGTTGAAGATGCCAACTGATAACCAGGTGCTGATTATTGATAAAGATATCTTTGTCTTCAACCAAAGCAAGTTCGAGCGGTTGTTTAACTACGACTACAAAAAGCAACTGCTTGCTGATCAAAAAGTCGAAGAAATTCTGAAGCATTTCAAATTGAGCTTCCCGGATGGTCTAGACCTGCAAAGTCTGGTCCGCGAACGTAAAAAAATCGTCAACAAATTGCAAAAGATGGAAATCGGCGAAGTCACGCAGGAACAGGCACTTGAATACGCCGATACCATGCAGCTGGAATTGATGTCTGACGATGCCGGTGCGATTATTATCATGGACGGCAATGATCTTGATACATTCGTGAACTTGATTAACGAAGATTACATTACTAGTGAAATTACCGGCAAGCGCTTTGAGATCAAAAGCAAGAAGTTACTGGGCGAGCCAGACGGCGAACCGCCACGAGGTTAACAAAAAAATACCAGCTATCGCAGCTGGTATTTTTAGTAAGCGAAATGAAGTCGGTCCCTGTTTCATTCTGCCTATGCTTGCTTTAGGGGTTAAAAAAGTATTAAATAGCGAACGAGCGATGATTGTCGCAAGAATGTCCATTTTGTGTCGCCACGAGAGATGAGGGTTACGGGATGCCGCACATTAAGGTTTCATATCCAATAATCGCGCTTGAACTGACTGATGTGCCGAAGGGGAGTGCTAAGAAGCTGCGTAAGCTTCTAGGCAAGTATCTTAAGGCTCGCGGCATTAATGCACGCGTGGGGTACTCCGAAGTTGATAGTGCCATACGTATTTATATTAAATCGATGAGCGAGTCGACAAACGCCTGCAATGCGCTGATACAGGACACGATCCTCGTATTGGAGGGCGGTATTACGAATTGCAAGTCAATCAGCACAAAGAAGGGGCGTATCATTAGTTGGTCACGCTGACGATCACCACTATGAGTCTCGTCTGATCTAGTCGAACTGTCGACCGAAGAAACTATACCTCTTCGGTCGACAGTTCCTGGGGGGACGGGCTCTTTTCATATCTAAGGTAAATTATGAGTCTAGCGCGCAGAGTAGTACGCCGTTGCCATTATCCCAAACGTAATATGTTGGGGCTGGGCAGTCACTGGCGCCGCCCTTAAGAATAGTAATGATGATGTAGCCAGTTGGCCATATGCCCATATATGGTCCGACAATACCACTTATCGGGGTACGATCTCCAGTCGGGAGCTTACCGACTTTTTTAATCTCAGCCATGAGCGCCGCATTATCGTTCTCATGATATGTATACGTCGGTGAGTTAAGTTGATAGTCTCTACACTCACCGCCAGCAATGCCATCTCCGTCAGGAAAGCCCGATCCTAAACAGTAGTCGGCAATGGGAACCGGAGGGTAGCTGTCGTATGTCGCTTTATACACCTCCAATAGTTTTTTCCATGCCACTGCCTCGTTTGTCTTCGACATGTTGGCCGCCTTGGTTTGGATGCCGTTGAAAGCCACAATCGTTATTGAGGCAAGAATGCCAACGACGACGATCACAATTAATAATTCTATAATTGTAAATCCACGCGATGGCTTCTTCATATTATCAGTCATTTTAGCATACGGCCGCTGAAATCACTAGTGCTTTTTAGCACGTAGCGGCCGTATCTTCTATCGCGCCTATGCTACGAAAAGTGCTATACTGATAAGTAATGAATCAGGGGTTAGCGCTAGAGATTATGCTTTCGGGAGAAAGCGTGCTACTTACCGGGCCAGCGGGCGCCGGTAAAACTTTTGTATTGAATCAATTTATTAAACTTGCCAAAGCCGATGGCAAACATGTGTCTGTTACAGCAACGACAGGCCTAGCGGCGACGCATCTTGGCGGGACGACAATTCATAGTTGGTCTGGTATAGGTGTATCTGATCATTTGCCTCAAGGGTTTGCTGATCATGTCGCCAAAGGTCGCCGTGAAATTATTGAAAAGACTGACGTGCTAATCATTGACGAAATCTCGATGTTACATGATTACCGCCTGGATATGGTTGATGAGGCTTGCCGATTGGTTCGTCGCAAGGATGTGCCGTTTGGCGGCATCCAGGTAATTATGAGCGGTGACTTCTTTCAGCTACCTCCAATCAATCGTGGTGACAGCAGGGCGGGTGGGTTTGTTGTTCATAGTGAAGTTTGGAAAGAGTTAGATCCGACAGTATGTTATTTGCAAGAGCAACACCGTCAAGATGACCAAGAATTATTAGATATTCTGAACGCGCTGCGTGCTGGTGAGATACGCCGCCACCATGCCGAGCAATTATTAGCTCGCGTTGATCAATCTCCACCCGAAAACATGATGTTGACAGAATTACATACGGTAAATATCGACGTTGACCGTTTGAACGAAGTTAAGCTTGCAGAGCTTGGCGGTGACGAACTTTTTTATACACAAACGACGACCGGTAGCGAAGGTTACGTCGAGAACTTACAACGATCTGTGCTAGCTCCGGCGACATTGCGACTTAAAAAGGGCGCGTTAGTAATGGCAGTTAAAAATGCAACAGATCGACGGTATGCGAATGGCAGTATCGGCATGATTAGCGATTTTGATCCTGCGACCGAATATCCGATTGTCGAGTTCCGCAGTGGCCGTACGGTGACGATGCAGCCCGAGACATGGGAGCTGCGTGACGGTGATAAGAAGCGGGCAAGTATTTCACAAATCCCACTGCGTCTAGCGTGGGCGATTACCGTTCATAAGTCACAGGGGATGACGCTCGATGCGGCGCGTATCGATCTGCGAAAAGCCTTCGTTGAGGGCATGGGCTACGTTGCACTTAGCCGAGTAAAAAATTTGAACAATCTTTACCTACACGGCATTAATCGCATGGCGCTACAGGTCAGTGAAGATGCCCAAACTATCGATGGCACATTACGTGGACGAGCAGCGAACGACAGTAAGAAATTCGCCCATCTTGCAGAGCAGGCGACGAAACGAGCGAGCGAGCCACCTAAGAAAGAGAAGGCCGCGCCTGGTTGGTCGGACAAGATTGCGAAGATGCGCGAAACGTATCCAAATGCCTACCGTCCATGGCAGTCGGCAGACGACGAGCAGCTCAAGCAGGATTTTCAAAATGGAGTTTCACTCAAGGACTTGAGTAAAAAACTTGGTCGTCATGAAGGAAGTGTGACGATGCGGCTGCAGAAGCATTTTGGTGAAGATATTGTCACGACGCAATAAATAGCGGAATTTTGCATGCCATAAGACGCCAATCATTGAGGTTGCACCCCAGCTAAGTTGAAAACTGTCGTATAATAGATACATATGCAAAAGAAACCCCAGCTGTCATTTCCAAAAAAATTCTTGTGGGGTGCAGCAACAAGCGCACATCAAGTAGAGGGTAATACTCATAATCAGTGGACTGTCTGGGAATTTGAAAACACGATCGCGTTGGCGACTCGTGCAAGCTATCATTTTGAAGAATTGGAAAATTGGCCGCAAATAAAACTTGCAGCAAAAGATCCCAGTAACTATGTTTCCGCAAAGGGTGCCGATCACTACACCCGCTACGCGGAAGACTTTGACTTATTAAAAAATATGCAGATGAACGCGTTTCGTTTTAGTATCGAATGGTCGCGAGTTGAGCCGCAAGAAGGCGCATGGAACGTTGAAGCAATCGAGCATTACAAGCAGTATGTTAATGCATTGAAGCGACGCAACGTTGAGCCAATAGTGACATTGTTTCATTTCACGCTGCCAGTTTGGTTTAGTGAAATAGGTGGGTTTGAAAAGCGTCGCAACGTAAAGTATTTCACACGGTTTGCAGAGAAGATTATCCGTGAGCTGGGCATAAGCGTTCGCTACGTGGTGACGATAAATGAGCCTGAGCTTTACGCCATTGAAAGTTATCTTGGCGGTCATTGGCCGCCAAACAAGACAAGTAAGTGGACAACTTGGCGCATGTTTAATAATCTGGCGTATGCCCACAATCAGGCGGCACGGACGATACATGCAATTAACCGACGGTATAAGGTATCGATCGCAAAAAATTCCTGTTATGTTTATGCAGGCGACAACGCGGTACTTAGCCGGTTTAGTGCCGCTGTTTTGCAATACATAAGAGATGATTATTTTTTGAAGAAAGTTGTCAAACAATGTGATTGGCTAGGAGTGAATTATTATTTTAGCGATAGAGTATATGGCTATCGAGTTCACAATCCCGACAAAAAGCTCAGCGATTTAGGCTGGGATCTTAGCCCAGAGAATATTCAGTATGCGCTTGAACGTTTGCATGAAAAGTACCAGTTGCCAATTATTATTACAGAAAACGGCCTCGCTGATGCCGATGACAGCCAGCGACAGTGGTGGATTTCGCAAACACTGCTTGCAATGCATAGAGCAATGAAAAATGGTGTTAAACTTGAGGGGTATCTTCATTGGAGTTTACTTGATAATTTCGAATGGGATAAAGGTTTTTGGCCACGATTCGGATTGATATCTGTCGATTACACCACAAAAAAACGGTCCTTGCGACCAAGTGCAGTATGGTATGGGAAAATTATTAAATACTTACGAGAAAATAACTAACTATGAATGATCCGTTTGCTCCGAATGAAATTAAAATAACTGTCATCGGCGGGGGAACGGGTAGCTTTACGTTGCTATCTGCTTTAAAAAACCATACCCGACAGATTGCTGCCGTGGTGAATATGGTGGATGATGGTGGGAGCACTGGCGTGTTACGGGATGAGCTGGGCGTTTTGCCTCCTGGTGATGTGCGCCAGTGCCTGGTAGCGCTGAGCGACTCACCAAAGATTCGTGATCTTTTTAATTACCGGTTTGATGAGGGGACGTTTCAGGGACATGCGTTTGGTAATCTATTATTGACGGCTCTCGAGAAGATGACTGGAAGTTTTAGCGAAGCTGTTGAAACGGCATCGGAGATTTTGCGTGTTAACGGTGTCGTGATTCCTGCGACTTTAGATAACGTCCGCTTAAAGATGGAGTGGGCAGAGGCAAGTACGATTTTACATGGCGAGCGTATTATTGACGCAGACTTTTTTAAATATGACCCACGCAAAGCGAATCTATCACTTGTTCCTGCTGCACGCGCAAATCCAACTGCATTAGCGGCGATTCAGCAGGCAGACCTGATAGTCATCGCACCTGGTGACCTCTATACTTCACTTGGTCCGTTGCTTGCAATCAATGGCGTTGGGGAGGCCTTGCAAAAGACAGATGCGACAATTATGTATGTCTCAAACCTTGTGACAAAGCAGGGACAAACTGCGGGATTTTGCGTTAGTGATCACGCGGCAGAGATCGAGCGGTTTATCGGCGGCGAAGTATTAGACTACGTCCTCTACAACAAGCAAGTGCCAACGAACGAACTGGCGAGGCGCTACAAGCAAGAGCATGCATACCTTGTTGAAGTAGATAAAGAAGTATTGGTGACTAAGAAGTATAAGTCTGTCGGCGGTAACTTTTTAGGCGCAGTTGTCGAAGAGCATGATAGTGACGTGCTACCGGTAACCAGGTCATTGATCCGTCATGACTCCGAAGCGATTGCTCGGGCGTTAATCGAATTATACGAAACCGCACGTGATCCGAACTTCAATTCTTTGTCGCTTTAGATTACTAAATTACGGTTCGACAGTTTTTACTATTGACAAAATATAAGCATTATGCTAAATTAAAAGTATTATGACAGATAAAACAAAAACAAACAATACAGTCGCCGAACCAATCAATCATTCAGTAATTACTGATTTAGCAGCAAACCAAGATTTAAAACATTCAGTTTTGATCGTTTCTATCATTGTTAACTTGGTTGTCTTGACGACATGGGTTGCCTTGCAAGTGACAAGTCAGTACGACGCGCAAATAGCCAGCGTGTTATTTACACGATAAACAACATTATTTTATAGCTAAAACACCACGCATATACAATGTGTGGTGTTTTTGTATACCCCCGTTACAAACGCCAGTTATCCACCATATTGTGGATAAAGCGTAAGCGACGTGCAAATAATAAATAAAATAGGGCTTGTCGTGGGTAACGGTGGGTATTATAGTAAAGCCAGTGGAAAGAAGTGGGTAGCACCACATAAAACAAACAAACAACCACTACCATTAAAAAATAACCCAAAACGTAAAAGCCAAACGGGCAAGGGGCACGCTAAGTCAATGGACTATTTCGAACGAAAGCTTGATGACAAGCACCGGTTAACCATACCTACCGAACTTCGAAATGAATTTGCTAGCGGCGTCGTATTGACACGGGGCTTTGGCCAGTACCTTCACTTGTACCCACAAAATATCTGGGACAGGGAAGTGGAACCAGCGCTAGACGGTAGCATTCTCGATGAGAAGGTTGCTGATCTTAACGTACGATTCCGCCGAGGAAAAACTACTGTAGGACTAGACCAAAAACAAGGTCGCGTCACTATCGAGCAGCACCTGCTTGACTACGCTGGAATTGACCGGGAACTGATTGCCGTCCGAGCTGGCGCATATTGGCGCATTTTGCCAGCAACTGCCGACGTATAGGGAAGAGCAAAACAACCGCACTTTAACAATTCGCATCAGATAGTAAAGATACACTCTCGAGATCGACTATCTGGTAGTAGAGCAAGTGGACCTACGGTACCACTATAAAAATACCGATGCACCTTTCTCAAACACAACACCTCCCAAAAAAAACTCCACCTCACACACATAAGTCTCTCAATTGAACGAATAGGATTATAAGTTGCCTTTGGCGCTGCCGATTTCGTTCAACCACTTATTACAAAAACAAACACAATAAAAAACAAAAAAAGCTCTGCTGCCAGTTAGGTGATCTCGAGTAAACACTCCCCATGTTATAATAGGGAAAGTTTATGAGTATTAAAGAACATCCACCACAACATGTTCCGGTTTTACTAGAAGCAACGCTTGATACGCTGCATCCCATTGAGGGCGAGAATTATCTCGATCTCACGGCGGGGTACGGAGGTCATGCTCGGCGCTTTCTAGAACGAACCAAAAACTACGAGGCTTCTGTTTTAGTTGACCGCGACAGTTTTGCAATTGCAGAACTTGGCGAGTTTACTGAAAAAGGGGTTACTTTATTGCATACTGATTTTGTCAGCGCTGCTCGCAGCCTGGTTGAAGAGGGAAGGCAATTTGATATCGTTCTTGTTGATTTGGGGGTGTCATCGCCACAGCTCGACAAGAGCGAACGAGGGTTTTCCTTTACGCATGATGGTCCGCTTGATATGCGGATGGATCGTCGCCAGGATGTATCAGCGGAAACGTTGGTCAATTCGGCATCAAAAGACGAGCTCATCCATATTATCAAAACCTATGGTGAAGAGCCGACTGGGTTTGCAAAGCGAATCGCTGATGCAATTGTTACTAATCGTCCGATTACAACAACCCGTACACTCGCCGAACTTGTCAAAAATGCTTACGTCGGGAAATGGAAAAAAATCCATCCAGCGACGCGTACTTTTCAAGCCCTCCGTATTGCGGTCAACCAAGAACTGCGACAAGTTGAAGAGCTATTGCCACTTATCCCTAAGCTTTTAAAGCCTGGCGGGCGAGTTGGTATCATCAGCTTTCATAGTCTGGAAGATCGGTTAGTGAAACAGTATTTCAATGAAGAAAAGAATGCTGGGTACGAAGCCGAACTTCAGTTACTGACCAAAAAACCGCTAGCCGGAGACATTTACGATGTTCACAATCCGCGATCGCGCAGCGCTAAGCTACGCGCCGCAGTGAAAAAATAAAACAAAAAAAGAAAGGGCACAAAAATATGCCTATTCACATCCCAGTACAAAACACATCAGTCGAAACACAAGTGACTGTACGTTTTAAATAAACTGAATTGGTGTGTCCGCTGTAAAAGGCGGGCACACTACCAAAATAAAAATAAATAATAGAAACAAAAATAATAACCATGTCATACCAACGAACCACACAGTTCAGTTCTCGTCGTGCCAGCAATTGGAGTCGTAATCAAAATACCACTCGCTTCACCTCGAATGTCAAACTCGGCCCAGTGACTCATACGGTGCTAGTCGCCCTTATGATTACCGTGCTCGGCTTGATATACTTAACACAGGCAACTCGTGCAACAAGTTATGATTATCAAGCGCAAGAGATTGATACGAAGATCGCAGATCTATCGACACGGCAAGCCGATCTAGAGATTGAAAATGCACGCTTGACTGCACTAGAAAACGTCAAGAACAGTAGTGTCGCTAAGTCTATGACAAAGCCCGCTTCAACAAATTACGTCAGTGAATAAAATATGCAATTAGATTTAGCAAAGGGAAGTCGTCCACGTACACTCGCTATTTTGGTATTAATCATTATGGCCGTGTTCGTTGTGCGGCTTTTTTATTTGCAGATAATACGCAATGACTTTTATATGTCCGCAGCAAAGCAAGAACAGCAGAGGCAGTTTGTTCTTCCTGCGGCTCGTGGTGAAATCTATGCCATGGATGCTGGTAAGCCAGTAAAAATTGTCATGAACGAAACTGTTTATACAGTATTTGCCGACCCGAAAATTATAAAAGAATCTCAACCGGTTATCGACGTCATACAACGAATTGCTGGTGGTAATGCTCGGGCAAACCTAGATAAATTATTAGCTAAAAAAGAATCTCGCTATCAAATATTAGCGACGAAGGTTTCGTTAAAGCAGGCTGAAATGATCAAGGATGAAAACCTTAGTGGCGTTGGTTTTCAGCGCGAAACCCAACGTGTGTATCCAGAAGGTCAGCTAGCCGCACAGGCGCTTGGATTTGTCGATTTTGAAAAGAAGGGCCAATACGGTATTGAAGGCGCGCAGAATGAACGATTAACGGGCAAGGATGGATTGCTGCAGACGGTTGCGGATGTACGTGATGTCCCACTTACTATTGGAAAGGATAATATCCATACGCCAGCGGATAACGGTGACAATATCGTTATGACAATTGACCGCAATATCCAATCACATGCTGAAAGTGCGCTTGCTGAAGGAATGAAACGCTCTGGCGCCACGAATGGTAGTGTGATGGTAATGGATCCACAAACAGGCAAGGTGTTGGCAATGGCTAACTTGCCGACATATGATCCTTCTAAATACGGTCAGGTGCTAGATGCAGCCGCCTTCAATAATGCGACGATCAGTGCGCCGTTTGAGCCTGGGTCTGACATCAAAACCCTGACGCTGGCTATCGGATTAGACAAAGGTGTTGTTGAACCAGATTCGACCTACAACAATACCGATTTTATTAAAGTTGAAGATCGAACGATTTCTAATGCGACAAAAGGTCAGACTGGCACTATAACGTACCAGCGTGCGTTAAACTATTCGCTCAATACCGGTTTTGTCACTATTGCGCAAAAACTTGGCAATGGCAGCAGTATTACCCGTGGCGCTCGCGATACGATGTATGATTATTTCCATAATAAGTTTGGATTAGGCGTATTGACGGACATTGAACTCGCAGGGGAAGCGCAAGGGACGATCGTTCCACCGACCGACCAAGACGGTGGTGCAGTGCGGTATTCCAATATGTCATTTGGACAAGGTATGGATGTGACTATGGTGCAAGTATGTGCCGCATTCAGTACGATTATTAACGGTGGTACTTACTACTCTCCAACGATTGTCGAAGGGGTTATGAGTGACGACGGCTCTAAAATCGAGGTAGCGCCAGCGAAAGAGTCAAGGCAGAATGTAATCAGCAGCAGCGCGTCGGACAAAGTACGGGCGATGATCCACGAGGCTCGGTCGACATTTTATAGTAGCAATGATACAGCGGGGTATTACACTGGTGGCAAAACAGGGACATCGCAGACGCTACGAGACGGCAAATATATCGACAGCGAAACCGTGGGAACGTACCTTGGATTTGGCGGTAACGACAGTAGCAGTGGTGGCCCGAAGTATGTCATAATGGTGCAAGTATCCGGTAAGAATATGAATCTTACAGGAAGCGTCGACGCATTGCCGATTTTTACTGACATCTCAAACTGGACGCTTGATTATATGAAACTGCAACCGAAAGGCTAACTATGGACCAAAATAAATTGCACAATGTGTTTACCCAGGATTTGACCGGAGTATTCATACTCAGTGTTATCGCATTTATCCTGGCAATGATGCTTACGCCGCTATATACCTATCTGGCATATCGTTATAAATTCTGGAAAAAACAGCGCATGACAAGTATGACAGGCGAGCAGCTTGAAGTTTTTACAAAGCTTCATGCAGACAAGTTTAAACGTAACATCCCAACGATGGCTGGTTTGATCGGGATCATTGCGATCGTCATTATTACGATGACGCTTAATTTAGACCGCGCAGAAACATATCTGCCTCTCGCGGCACTAATTGGCGGCGGCTTGGTCGGCTTGCTTGATGACATTATTAATTTAAAAGGGCAAGGTACGGGCGTTGCCGGGCTGCGTTCTGAATTAAAGTTTACAATGATTTCAGTGCTGGCAGTGGTGTTAGGATTATGGTTCTTTAAGAATATCGGTGTCGATGCGGTGCATTTGCCATTTCTTGGTGACTGGACATTAGGCTGGCTGATTGTGCCTCTATTTGCATTTGCTGTCGTCGCGACAAGTAACGCGGTAAATATCAGCGATGGTCTTGATGGACTAGCGGGCGGTTTGCTGACGGTTAGCTTCGGTACGTTCGGAATCATAGCATTATTACAGGGGCAAATTGTCCTTGCTGGATTTTGCTTTACTGTTGTTGGTGCGCTCCTAAGTTATCTATGGTTTAATATTTATCCCGCACGCTTCTTTATGGGTGACGTCGGTAGTTTTGCTTTCGGAACAAGCTTGGGTGTTGTCGCTATGATGACAAACACACTTTTCTTGTTACCGATCATCGGTATTATCTTTGTAATCGAGGCCGGCTCTAGCTTGATACAGATTCTTAGTAAGAAGTTTTTTCATCGTAAGATATTTTTGTCTGCACCCGTTCACCATCATTTAGAAGCAACAGGATGGCCAGAGACAAAAGTAACGATGCGTTTTTGGGTGATTGCCTGTGTCGCCGGATTCTTGGGCGTATTGCTTGCACTTGCCGGAGGGCATATCTAGATCATGCAAAATACCAGGCGTTTGGTGGGGAAAGTCGGTAACAACGTTCGAGCCGTCGTCGTGCGTCGCCATAGGCCTGATTACCAGATCGTGCTTTATATGGGATTATTGATGCTTTTAGGACTGGTTATTATGTATGCAATTGGCCCGCAGCGTGCTAATGTCTTGAATAACTCTTACGGCACAGATTTCTATACAAGCACCTACTTTTTTATGAAACAAGGGGTGAGCTTACTGTTCGCCATCGCAGCGTTCGTCATTATGGCAACGTTGCCGTACAGTTTCATACGGCAGAATGCCTTAAAGATTCTTTTTGTCGGACTAGGCGCATGTCTGCTGTTGTTTGTAGCTGGTAATATCTTACATATGGATACGATTGCCAAATGCGAACTAGGCGGTACAGCGTGCCGATGGTTTAATCTGGGGCCGTTAGGGAGTATACAGCCGGCTGAAATCCTCAAGTTCGGTCTGCTGGTGTACGTGGCTGGTTTTTTGGGTATGCGCATCAAACAGGGTCTTGTAAACGATCGGGATAAAACGCTCATTCCATTAGGTGCTCTCATTGGACTAGCGACACTCTTCATTATTGTTATTCAGAAAGATATGGGTACTGGTCTTGCGATGTTGGCTATCATGGCAAGCATGCTAATGGTTGGGGGTGTTAGCAAAAAAGTAGGCGCTATGCTGATAGTAGTCGGCGTCGTTGCAGGACTGTTATTTGTCGTTACTTCACCTCACCGCGTTGAGCGAGTGACGACCTTTTTAGCAGGGGATAATTCTATGACCTCCGGCGATGCGGATGCGAATTACCACATTAATCATGCAAAAATTGCAATTGGCAGCGGAGGATTGGACGGCGTAGGGATCGGTAATAGCGTTCAGGCGACTGGTTATTTGCCCGAGGCAATTAACGATTCGGTGTTTGCGATCATGGGCGAGACATTCGGCTTTATCGGCCTGACAATTATTTTGCTGATATTTACGGCGTTATTATTACGATTATTACGAATTACCGACCATTTACCTGATCTGTGGATGAAGTTAGCTGTTGCCGGTGTCTTTGGTTGGTTGGCGTCCCATGTTATATTGAATGTAGCAGCGATGATAGGGGTAGTACCATTGACTGGCGTGACATTGCCGTTACTAAGTTTTGGTGGTACAAGTATGATATTTATCGCCGGAGCATTAGGCTTGGCATTCCAATTATCACGTTACACTATTCATGAATCAACACATAAGGAGACGAATTATGAAAATATTGGCAGTCGGCGGGGGGTCGGGCGGACACGTTACGCCGGTACTCGCCGTAATTAACGAACTGCATCGGCAGGACTCTGATTTAAAAGTTTGGTTCGTTTGCGATAAGGCATTCGAATCACAATCTCGAGGTATTATGGCGAGCGCGGACGTACCCGTGGCTGTCTTAACGATAGTTGCCGGAAAGTTCCGCCGCTATGCTCATTTGACGCGTCTTCAGCATCTTACGAGTCTTCAGATCGTCTCAAAGAATATTATAGACATTTTCAAAATAGCCATTGGTTTTTTTCAATCGATAATAGTGCTACTACGCGTACGTCCGGACGTGGTGTTTGCCAAAGGTGGGTATGTTTGTTTACCGCTAGGCGTAGCGGCCAAGTTGCTGGGCTATCCGATAGTAATTCATGATTCCGACACGCGCCCAGGCCTGACGAACCGCGTGTTGGCACAATATGCAACTGTTATTGCAACAGGTTCGCCATTGGAAAATTATTCTTACGACCGTCAAAAAACACATTATATCGGGGTGCCGATCGGAAGCGAGTTTAAGCCTGTCAGTACACGGGATCAGCGTCGCTACAAACAATCACTTGGTTTCGACCCAGACCTGCCGTTGGTCGTTGCGACTGGTGGTGGTTTGGGTGCGCAAAGTATTAATATGGCGCTAGCTAAAGCTGCCAGAACATTGTCCGGCAAAGGGGTTGCCATATATCACGTGACCGGTAAAAGCCACTACGAAGTAGTCGCCCCACTGGTTAAGGATATCTCGCAGTATATGGCCGTGCCGTTCGTTTATGAAAAGATGAACGAAGTGTTGGGGGCTGCAGATGTCGTGATCTCCCGAGCGAGCGCAACATTCCTTCAGGAGTTAGCGGGCCTCGCAAAGGCGGTCATTGTGGTACCGGCCAGACAATTGGGTGATCAGTTAAAAAATGCAGATGTATATAAAGCGGCTGATGCGGCGATTGTAATGAGCGACGATGAAATAGGAGCGGCTACGAATCTTGAAGATGTTATCGTGGGATTAATTGATAACGAAGAGCTGCGAAAAACTATGGGAGATAAACTGCACGCCTTCGCGCGGCCCGATGCTGCACCAGACCTCGCAATGCTTATTCTAAAGGCAGCAAAATAAGCATAACTTTGTTACAATAACAGTAGTATTATGTCACTGTTCTCAAAAAAGAAGCCCGATATTCCTCGCCGTCGTCAGAGCGGTATTGCAAATGTGCCCGAACGAGCGACAGAAAGCAGCCTAGACGAGCGATATGCTTTTAGGCGTAACCGGACGATCACTGGTAGCGCGTCATCCCAGGTTGCTACTACGAATGAGTCAAGCGCCCAGTTAAAGTCAAGTCGTGTGCAAGTACATGAGCTAGCACAGCAACGACGACGTATTGGCGGCATGCTTGCATTTGTTGTCGGCGGTATAATTGTGCTTGCGAGTCTAGTGACGCAGTTTACTGCCGAAGAGATCGTCAGAACTTCGGATGTCACGCAAAAACTAGATCCTATATACGCTCAAGCAGTTGACTCCTATCTTGCCCGTCAGCCGATCGAACGGTTGCGCTTTTTGTTGCGCGAAGATGCTTTGAATGAATATGTGCAGTCTATCGCCCCTGAGGTTGCCACAATTCACATCGACGGTTTTGCTGGTTTGGGTAAATCCCTGTTTATCGTCGAAATGCGACGCCCGATTGCCGGTTGGAGCATACGCGGTACGCAGCAATATGTAGACATATCCGGTGTATCGTTTGCAAAAAATCATCACACAAGGCCGCTTGTTCAAATCATCGATAACAGTGGTATCCAGGTTGAAGTGGGTCAGGCGGTCGCGAGTAATCAGTTCCTCGGGTTTGTTGGTCGTGTCGTCGGCTTATCGAACGCCCAGCAACATACCGTGACGCAAGTAGTTATCCCTCAAGACACGACACGTCAAGTTGAACTGCGCATTAAGGACGTGAGCTATCCGGTCAAATTATCGGTTGATCGTCCGGCGGGGGAGCAGATAGAAGATATGACAAAATCAATTGCATGGCTAAATAGTCGCGGGGTGGTGCCGCAGTATTTAGACGTACGAGTGAGCGGACGGGCGTATTATCGCTAAGACTTTAAGAGGGGTGTTCTCTCTCCTCTTGTTCTGCTGTTCTATTTTTGTTCTTTTTTATGACAATGATTGTATACATAAGAAAGTATATTAATATATATAAATAGCAAAAAAGCAAATAATTAAGCAACACGGCAAGGTGAGGGGAGGGTAAGTATTTTCAAAGAATACTAGTCGATGAGCTGTAAAAAACATATGAAAGTATACTAATGCTATAAAAGTCAAATATAGCAAATGTATACTGGTGTGGATAACTGCATGCTTCCGCATATGAGTAGCTGTATGCATTGGCACTCTCGAGCATAGACAGAATACGTTCAAGGTACCCAGCTGAATGGCAATACAAGTAAGTATACAAAGTGCAGTTTATTGTGAGTGGTATAAACCCGCACGAGAATACAAAAGACGTATCAGGTCCCTGTTGTAAGAGTATAGGTTATTTTTTACTATCCCATGAAGACGCACACGTAATCATCTTACACAAGTATATTTAATGTCGTAAAAGATATATTGTACGACCCATAATATATATTGCTATTATGTACCCTTTTTATATATACAGTGTGTTTTTTGATCGGTCTTCAAAATGTGTCTAATGTTAATTTCCCCTCACTTCACTCTTCTTAGTGTCGCGCTATTGTCTCCCTCTAATAAATGCTTATGATCGGTTTATAATTTTACATAGCGTAAACATTCATTATGGTTTATCGTTTTTGGCCGTATCTATAAATCGTGTTTTAAGTAAAGTTTAAATGTTCTAATTTTGTTCTATTCCATATCGAACTGTTTTTCAAATTAACGTCGTCTAAAAAGGCGTAAAAAAGAGGTGAGCAGTCACTCACCTCTTTATGTAGTATTTTAGTGCTAATCGGTAACAATGATCGTGCCTGTCATTGTTTCGTCAACGTGGTCATGATATCCCCAGGTGCCGGCTTTGGTAATGGTAATTGTACCAGATTCACCAGGGTTCAGCGTGTTCATGTTGAGCTCTGGTTGTTCCTGATGTTTCGGATGGTCTGCCGAAGAGAACATAACATTCTTGGATGATTTGTTGCTAACGGTAATGGCTGAATTCTTTTTAACCGTTAGCGTGCTTGGAGTAAATCCGCTGTCTGTGTATGTGATTGTCGCTACAGGCGGAGTCTCCGATGTGGGCTCAGTACCCTCCTTTGCTGGCGATGACGTTTCATCAGGTGTTATTAGGTTGGAATCGGTCACTGGTGCTTTGGTCGGCCTCTCTACTGCAGGCTGCGCCATCATGTACGCCCATGCACCTAGTAAAATAATACATATAACGGTAATTATGCCGATAGTAGCTTTTTTGTCCATAATCAAATTCCTTCATTTATTAGCGTTGTGTCTATAATGTTGTCGTAGGCTGGCATTAGTAGCTTGGATAGAGTGAGGGTAACGTGAAATTAACGGATGCGCAGAATTGTTTCGTCGGTGGTTTTTTGCGCAGGCTCTGGGGTTGGAGGTGTGTGGTTGCGCTGCGAATCGTTAATAACGGGGAGTTCGCTACCCTGCTGTGTCGTCTGCGGGCGCGGGCGTGGAGCGCGAGTTCTATCACTTCTGTCGCCGTGGTCTGTCGCCGTGCGCTCACCGCCTTCTTGATTAGCCGCCGCTGGTTTACGTCTGCGAGTGCGTGTTCGCTTTCGTTTTTCGGGTACTACGACGCCATCT
The DNA here is from genome assembly GCA_028289015.1 of Candidatus Saccharimonadota bacterium. Taxonomy (GTDB): domain Bacteria; phylum Patescibacteriota; class Saccharimonadia; order Saccharimonadales; family Saccharimonadaceae; genus UBA6022. The sequence continues at coordinate 36,504 of JAQGHC010000015.1, forward strand.
TCAGTACTTCCTTGTTGTGTCGGAGCTGACGCAGGCATGGTATTATCAGTATCATCTAGTTGTGTCGCAGGATTGGCCTTAGTGATGCTCGGCGCATTACTTGTAGGCGGCTTTGCTGTCGGGGTGGGGCGGGTACTGCTAGCTGTCTTAAATACTATTTTATTCGGCGTGACTGTCTGCGTCTGTGTGTTAATTGGCCACTGCTTCGCCTGGGCTGCGGATTGAGGGCCCCGTTTGCTTTGTAGGTTTTGCGGCGGCTGAATAGCTTCTGCAATTTCTTGTTCGACATCTGCCCTGCTGCGGCTGTAGTTGCGACGTGTATTCTCGATGATCGTCGCGCTATTGTCGGTTTGCGGCGGAGGCAGCGTCAGCGTAGAGGCGCTAAAAGCTGGTGACTTTTCACCCCTAATAACCATATTAATGATAAAGTTTCGATTGTGCATTTGTAGCAGGTCGTTGGGTTCAAACTGAGGCTCGAACTGCTTTGATAAGATGGGGGCATCGTCCGCTGAGACGCGGAAGCAAATCATCGTACCTACGTTACCGAATACGGCATCGCGCACCGTTTCGCTCATTTGTGAAATGTACTGGTTTGCAACGGTTAGGTTAAGGCCGTATTTACGAGCCTCGGATAGAATAGTTGCGAAGCTGTCGGTCGCAAAGTTTTGAAATTCGTCTACGTAAAGATAGAACGGCCGTCGATCTTCGATTTTCGGAATATCCGATCGCGACATAGCTGCAAGCTGGATCTTGGTCACTAAAAAGGCGCCAAGGATAGAAGCATTATCTTCACCTACAAGGCCCTTTGAAAGATTGACGATAAGAATCTTACCTTCATCCATAATTTCACGAATATTAAACGTACTTTTAGGTTGCCCAATGATATTACGAATCACAGGGTTGGCAGTAAATGCACCTACCTTGTTTAGTACAGGTGCGATCGCTTCAGCGACAAACTTATCATTCCAGCTTGCAAATTCAACGCGCCAGAATTGCATGACAACCGTGTCTTTACAGTAAGTCAGCGTATCTTCACGGAACTTTTTATCGGTTAGCATGCGGGTAATATCGAGCATCGTCGTCTCGGGTCGATCAAGCAGCGCAAGAATGGTGTAACGAAGGATATATTCAAGGCGTGGCCCCCATGATTCGCCAAACATACGCTTTAATACGCCGATAACTTCAGAGCTAATATTGGTTTTTTGGGCTGGGTTGGTTACTTCTAGCGGGTTAAATCCTAGTGGGAATGCCGTGTCAGCCGGATTGAAGTAGACAACATCTTTCATGCGTGACTCTGGGATGAAACGCATATTGTCAACGGCAAAGTCGCCGTGCGGATCGATGATCGCATAGCCTTGGCCATGGAATATGTCAGAAAGTGCGAATAGCTCCAGTGTACCTGATTTACCGGCACCAGTTTGTCCGATGATATAGACATGACGGCTGCGGTCGGATCGCAACATGCCAAATTGATGTTTCATGCCGCGGAAGTTCGTTAATCCGAACGCACTGATGTTTTCGTCGATTGCTTCATTGCCCGTGACGACAGGTAATTTCGCTGGCGGTTCGGCGGTTTTATTGCTAGCCCAAACGATATTCGGTGTTTCTACGTTGGTATGAGGCAAGTGAAAGACACTGGCGACCTCTTCGATGTTTAAAATAAAGCCACGATCAATAAACAACCTGTTGCGGTAGTTTGCCAGATCTTCTTTTTTAAAGCTGCCGCCATTCATACGAAAGCCATTTAGGTTAGTGCTGTTAAATTGCTTGAAGGTTCCTACGATAGCCTGCATGCGTAGTTTTGCGTTCGTTTCGCTTTCGCCAAGATAAGCCATACGGATTTTGACTTGGTAGCCAAGTTTGGTCGCTTTCTTTTCCGCTTCGGCAAGACGAGTTTTATCCCGTTCGGAAAGCTCTTTCGGCGCTGTTGCACCGCCTGTTCCCTGCTCTGGTGGTTTCCACAGCGCTTCTAGCAACGTGCCCACCCATTTAAAGTTCAGCCCTTCGCCCGATAAAAAGCCGAACGGATTACCGTTTTTGACACTTTTTATCCAACTGTCAGATTGTTTTTGCCATGAATCGGCAATAGGGCGAGTTAATACCTGCACCCATAACTCTTCCCCTGTTGATTCAAGCTTGGCGAGCGTGCCAGTGATGCCAGCCAAAGGGTCAACTTCAAAACTTTGAAACGTTTTGATCGGCAAAAATTCACTGTCAGATAGTGTGATTTCAGAGGTATAAACAACACTATGCTGGCGTTCGTGGGCAACATAATCTTCGGGTGCCTCGTGAATTTGGACAGTTGGATACTGCGAATAAATTTGCCCCTCGACAAAACTTTGCAATGTTTTCGGAACCCAGGCGTAAAAGCGGATTTGTCCGTTGACGGATGCAATTTCGAAGCTAAGGTGTTCTTGAATGCCGTTGGTTTGCTTCAGCTCTTCCCTGTCGCGTAAAATACCATGCAAGCTGGCAAAAAGCTGTTCGGCGGCAAGTTCTGACTTGTCGTTTGCCTTTGGGATTTCTAATGCAAGTAGGACGCTCTCAATAGATTTAACCGATTCGGTAATCTGATTATTTTTCCACGTAAGGTACGCTAAGATAAGTACACCCGGCAGCCAAATGTACCATTGAAATAACAGACTTATAACCCAAAAGAAGACATCCATAACTACTGTTTATTGTCTCATCTGCACGCCCTCATTGCAAGGGTGGCTATTTAGTGACGACGTCCAATGCGTAGGTGGCCTTGGCGACGCGCTTAAACTGAGGTTTGCTTTGAAGATTCAATAGAATAGTCGTTTCTTTTACTTGGCGGCTTTTTAAAACTCGCTTAACGATTTCGTCACGATGAAGCGGCTCGCTGGCATCTTTTAATACGCCAGTAATGATGTCGGCGACCGTTCCCTTGCTGAACCCCCAGTTGTCAAGTGCATAAATGCCGCGACCGATAAGAACAAAGCGTTTGTCTTTGATGAGTTCGTTGTGAATCGCCTGCGTCGTAACGTCTTTTCGCTTGAAGTCGCTGTCTTTGATTGATTTAGCGATGTCTGAAAAGTGCATAGGCTTGCCATTTTCAGCGAGTATAACATAAATTTTATCACGAATATTCTTTGGATTAACTGTCGGCCATTTCGTAAGTCCCCAGAAATCCTTTAGATGCGCAAGATTCTTACTGACACTGGCAAGAGCGCGGACTTGATCTGGATTTTCATGCTTCAGCAACTTGTGAAGTTCTTCAATTTGCAGTGGTTCGCCGTGTTTTTTGACTGTTTTGACGATTTCGTCAACATTCGCCTTGATGGTTTTTTCATCGCTATATTGCTTGATGCCAACAGCGTGATGGTAACTGTCATTTTCACCGACAACGACGAGGTTGGGAGATAACTCTGCGATAAATGCGATGTGTGCACGACTACGTGCATCTGTTTTGCCACCCATCAAGCGATCGGTAATGTCTTGGATTCGAGCAACGCGGCCAGTCTCTGAAAGATCACGAATAATCATGCGTTCGACGTCATTGATTGCAGGAACCTTGTTGTCCTCAGCGGCGATTTTAAGGCGGATAAGGATAGCTTTTTCTAATTGACGCACTCGTTCACGGGTAATTCCGAGCAATTCACCGATTTGTTCGAGTGTTTCGCGGCGATCAAAAAGGCCAAAGCGTCGTGTAATAATTTCACGTTCACGTTCTTGGTCGATAATCTCAAGAATATCGACGACAGCCTGCTTTAGGGTTGCGGTCGTATTTGTTTGTGTGGGTTTATCCATGGCGTTTTGGTGTATCCTCTCTATTAATTTTCATTATGTATATCAAATGTCATGTATTTATTATTCAAATTATAGAACAATATTCTAATAATGTCAAATACTTTATCTATATAACTAATTATAGCATGAAGTAGACGTGCTTAGTAAAGAGTGTCATGAGACTTTCATAATACTTATGATATGTCATCGCTAAACCTAGAGTATCGCGTGTGTCAATAATGTAGTTGCATTTAATATAGAGTTTCCAATCAGTAAGACGTGCATTAAAGTAACCTCGTAGAAAAATATATGCAAATAAAATACGCCCTTTAGTATAAAGGGCGTATTTGTACGTTATCGGTTATTTCTTTGTCTTGCGGGTGGTTTTTTTGGCTGGAGTTTTTTTAGTGGCTGTTTTTCGGGCGAAGCGTCCTTTGGCTGGTACAGCGCTGGCCAAAAGCTCTTTTGCCTGCTCGTGCGTAATCTCGGCGGGTTCAGTGTCTTTAGGGATTTTGGCATTCTTTTTACCGTCAGTAATGTAGGGGCCGTAGCGACCCTTCAGTACTTTGATACCATCACCAAAATCAGCAATATTCTTTTCTGCTTCTGTTTTTAGCTTTTCTTTGTAGAGGTCGAGTGCTTCTTCCAATGTAATCGTGTGTGGATCGAGTGGTTTAATACTAACGAAAAGCTTGCCGATTTGAACATAAGGCCCAAAGCGTCCGATATTTGCTTTAATATCGTCACCGTCGGTAGTAGTGCCAAGAACGCGCGGCAGCTTGAACATATGGAGTGCTTCTTCAAGCGTCACGTTTTCGATCTTTTTGCCGGCAGGAAGTGGCGCAAACAGCACCTTCTCTTCCTTGTCTTCGCCACTGCCTAGTTGCAACATTGGACCGTAGCGGCCAAATCGAGCAAGGACGGGCTTGTTTGTTTTAGGATCGATGCCAATTTCGCGGGCCTGGGCGACTGTCGAGCGGTCGATGCCGCCCGATTCAGTAATTAATTGGTGGAACGGCTTATAAAAGTCTTCCAACATTGCGTTACGTTCTAACTTTCCATTCGCGATCTCGTCAAATTCCTCTTCCACCTTAGCCGTAAAGCCATAGTCGACGATTTGGTCAAAGTGGTTGGTAAGGAAATCACTAACGACCTGTCCGGCAGGAGTTGGAACTAGCTTTCCTCTGTCGGCGCCAGTCTTTTCTTGGACGACTTCACGATTAACTTCGTTATTCTTTAATGTGTAGACGATGATATCACGAGGTGTTCCTTCGCCCTCGCCTTTCTCGGCGTAGCCACGAACCTGAACAGTGTTAATGATAGTGGCATAGGTTGATGGGCGGCCAATGCCTAGATCTTCTAGTTTTTTAACAAGTGCACCTTCGCTGTAGCGAGCCGGTGGCCGTGCGAATAATTGCTTGGCTGTAGCATTTTGAAGGTTCAATAAATCACCGCTCGTGACAGCCGGCAAAATGTCCGCATCCTTCTTGCTGCCACCGTAGACACGAAGGAAGCCGTCAAAGATAATAACCTCGCCTTTGGCTTCAAAGACTTCTTGCGCAGTTGAAATAGCAATCGTCACGACGGTCTTTTCAAGCTTTGCCGGTGCCATCTGGCTGGCAAGTGTACGGTTGCGGATTAATGTGTATAGTTTTTGGTCGTATTCGTTGCTGCTGCCGCGCTCTTGGGCCATATCTGTTGGTCGAATGGCTTCATGAGCTTCTTGTGCACCGGCAGCTTTAGTCTTGAAGGTTCGGACCTGGCTGTACTCTTCGCCAAACGCACTCTTAATATAACTAGCAGCTGCGGCAATCGCTTCGCCGCCAAGATTGACTGAATCAGTACGCATGTAGGTAATCTTACCCTCTTGATATAGCTTTTGCGCGCTGGACATTGTCGCTTTCGCGCCAAAGCCAAGGCGGCTGTTGGCATCTTGCTGCATAGTACTCGTCGTAAATGGCGCGCTAGGGTTACGAGTACTTGGGCTGGTAGTGATATTAGAAACACTAAAGTTCGCACCTACTAATGATTCCAGGAACGCCCGGGCTTCTGACTCGGTGGCAAATCGTTTCGCTAATTCCGCTTTCATTAGTTGGCCATCATGCATAAATTCAGCGGTGACCTTAAATGTAAAGGATCCTTCAAAGCTGTCAATTTCGCGTTCACGCTCGACAAGCAATCGAACAGCTGGCGACTGAACGCGGCCGGCTGATTTGCCGCCAGGAACTTTTTTCCAGACAACTGGTGATAGTTCAAAGCCAACCAAGCGGTCGAGGATTTGGCGGGCTTGTTGCGCCTGTACCAGGCTCATATCGACGGTCCGTGGGTGCTTGACAGCCTCTTCGATGGCTTTCTTCGTGATTTCATGAAACACAATACGTTTGGTCGTTTTAGGATCGAGTTTTAGGACCTCGCAAAGATGCCAGGCAATTGCCTCCCCTTCGCGGTCTTCATCTGTTGCAAGCCAAACGGTTTCAGCAACCTTAACGGCCTTTCGCAGTTCTGCGACGGTTTTCTTTTTTTCTGAGTCGATCTCGTATGTCGTCTCAAAGCCCTTATCTACTTGGATAGGTTCTGTACCGCCTTTTACTTTCTTTGCAATGCTGCGAATATGCCCAACGCTTGAAAGGACATGAAAATCCTTCCCGAGATATTTCTCGATAGTTTTAGCTTTTGCTGGTGACTCGACGATAACTAGATTCTTGCTCATATAATAATATCCTTGTGCTTTCTTATTCGTGCACAATGCTTAATTCTACGCATGTTTACGTTTTTTGCAAGAGTAAACATCATGACGAGCTAGGGAGCGGCATATTGCAGGTCCATCGCCCCCGGGTTTAATTATTATCACCGCTAATCGATGTGCAAATGTTGCCGCCTGTCGTAATTAAGACTGTCGCGGCCATCGTCCTTGCGCCACTAAACTTAGAGGGGGTATGGGAGAGTGTTTGATCCAACGGGACGCCGATGTCAGGAATAAATAGACTCGAGAGCGGCAGGGATATAATTATCAAAACTACCGTCACCGCAGTATATAAATGTTTTTTCGTTTGCTAACCCGCGGGTGCTTTCGTATAATTTTGCACTTTTAAAGACGTTCGCCGGATCAATCATAGCGTATGTCGTATCTACAACGATTGAGGGTGAAATCCGTTGTCAATTTTATAAAGTTCTAATCGCTTTGAAAGATTAGCCGCATTAGATTGCGCAGAAACGATTATTCCTCGTTGCCGAACGCCATTAAATGAGACGACGGTAATAGTCGCTAGTTTGCCAATGATTATTATTAGTAGCTCGACTATAGAAAATCTGTCTAAGCATTTCTTTGTCCTTCAATGCTGAAGGAGTGACAGGTGATAAACAAGGTTAAGATAGCTAATGAATCGGAAGTGATTTAGGCTGAATACTATTCACTCGAGGATCATATCGCAGCCACAAACGTCAAACGCGTTAAAATCTGTGGTTGCGAGAGGCAGAGGAGAATAACGTCCCTCTCGCAGTAGGTACTATTTAATTCTAGGGCATCATGAGGCGCGTAGCCGAGTCTTCTACTTGCTGAAATTGGTTGTCGCGTAAAAGCTGGGTGATGTTATCGGATGTAAGCCAAGCCGCGGCTTGTATGGGCCCTTCGCCCTGGAGTATCCGGTTAAACTGCGCATAGACAACTTCCAGGCGCGACACTTGCTCGTCGGACGGTATTTCATTGCTGACCCTGTCCAGCCAGGCTATAAGTGTGCGTGGGCTTTTTGCGTTCAGAAAAAGGGCAACTTTTTCAGCGCTAAAATAGTACATCAGCTGTCGGAGTTGATCGCAATCGATCGTTTTGGTCATTTTTATTCCTCTGTCTCTAGTGTCGTGAAAGATTTTTTCGCGACGATGAAAAGAACAAATCAAGCTGGGGTAAACCCGGCTATTATAAAATATATTATGATAATTAAAATTCAATATGTCAATCGTTTATCGTAACGTCCACTGATTGCCGCCCAGTCCGCGTATTGTACCGTTTATCTCCATCATGGTCAGCGCCTGGTTAAACTCGGCGATAGTAACGAGAGATTGGCGTTGCAATTCGTCACCATCCCGAGTGCCTGATTGCAGTAAGGTAATGATTGTTGATTCTAATGGCGTGCTGCCCAGTGGTAAGAATGATTGAGATTCTATGAGATTGGGAGCAATAACCTCAAGCACATCTTCGGCGCAGGTAACTATGCGTGCGCCCTGTTTTAATAACGCATTACAGCCAGCGGATAGCGGGCTGGTAATGTTGCCTGGTACGACGAACACTTCTTTCCCCTGTTCCAGTGCGTGCGCCACAGTTGCGAGCGTGCCACTGCGTGCAGCGGCTTCGATAACGATAGTGGCATCAGATAAGCCGCTGACAATACGGTTACGGGCTAAAAACTGATAATCCCGAGCGTCTGTGGGTGGTTCATATTCACTAAGGATTGCCCCGCCGCTTGCGATGATTTTATCTGCTAAGTCTTTGTTTGTTCGCGGATACACCTTATCGACACTATTAGCGAGGACGGCAATGGTTATCCCGCTAGCTTCTAGGGCTGCTTTATGGGCGATAGTATCGATACCAAGTGCTAGCCCGCTGACGATAACAACACCTTTCTTCGCAAGGTCATAAGACAGAGCGTGCGCCACTTCTCTGCCGTATGTGGTCGGTTTGCGTGTGCCGACGATCGCTACCGTTGCGATGCGCTTTTCTGGCAACACGCCAGTGAAATAAACATACTTAGGAACCTTTGCTATATTTGTCAAAGTTTCTAAATAGTTATGCTTATCTGGGGTCGCTCTATTGATTTTCATAGTAAAATGTTTCGAAAAGTATTGACTTAATGTCAAATACGTGCTAATATGAGACATGATTGGTTGCATCTGCGAGATTAACCAAACGCACCTTATACCCCCTATTCTAACTTATGTTAGGTTGTGTGCAATGTGTTTATCTAGTAACTACCCTCCACTAGTGGACAAATAGCATTGTACACATACTAATCCCTTTAACCGGCGGACCTCCATATTTGTGAGGTGGGTCACGCTATGCCCTACGGGTGGGTTAAAGGGCCAAAATGGCGCCAGGTGATGCCCACCCTTACCTGGCGCCTTTTTGGTTGGAAAGATAATTATAAAGTAGAAAGCCCGCCGCAAATGAATGCGGCGGGCTTTTTGGAGCGGATGGCGTGCTCTAGGTTGCGCCAATGAGCTGACGAGGGCCGGCGGATATCAGTTCGCCGTCAGCGGCCGGGATAGTTTCATTAACGATCAGCTTAGACGATGATAATATCGCGCGATGCGAGTTGATTTGTAGTAAATCGCCAGTTTCACTTACGCGGTACTTGCATCCCGGAATGTTCTATTGACGTACTCGCTGCTGATGTAGAGATGTGACTCTGTTGGATGCTGGCTGCTTGCTGTTGCGTATTCGTTCAGCTGCGCGGCACAAATTCGATACTTAGGATATAGACGGAAATGGGCGCATCTGACACTTTGCTGGACTGCTTACTCGCGACTGCCTCTCTAGATTTTTAAAGCTCCCTTTTGGAGTTTACTTGGTGGTGTTCGACAAAATCATTGATATCTAAACGTATTTGTACGATTAACGCAAGAAAGGGTCATTGGGAGAGTGGCCTAATGAGTAACGATATGAACAAGCCCACCTCTTAATGAAAAGAGATGGGCTATATGTTCGCGAATAGGTTGGTTACCGAGGCTACTTGCCCGATATTTCTTCCTGCCAAGCCAAGCCGTGTCGCATCAGATGCCTATATTCTTCCGAAGTGAGTGTGTTGAAGTCGACGCGTCGAAACGGGCGATACTGCTTGCGGGCGGTGAGGATGCTGCCGTCCATAAGCAGAGCGATAAGGTCATTTTCGGAGCGCAGAAGTGCCAATACTCGGCGGTTTTCTACGATGGTTTTTCTGCTATCCCAAAATCTCGCCAACTTGCCGAGCCACTTGATCTTCTCGGAGGGAACGGTCTCGCTGACTACCACTTCAAGCATGATCGGTTTTTGACCGTACATCTTGAGTGGACGCTTGCGTCCCATCGTATCTTTGATGTCGAGATAGAGCTGCTTCAAATTTTCTTTATGCTCTTTGGAAACACGTGCCATGATTATAGCTCTTTTCGGTAGGTGGGTGTATTCGCTGAACTCGATTTTAAAGCCAACGTCATAGTATAATGGAGGCTTCAAAACATAAACCTACTCTATCATTTTTATATGAATTCGTCAATTTACAGTGGCGCGGTAGCCTGGTTGCATGATACGATAGAATAAATATGACTCTTGTCGTTCTCATTATTACAATTCTTTTAGGTAGTGCTCTTTCGTTTATCGGCGGCCTATTGTTGCTTCGTGCTAAGAAGAATCGCGAATTGGCTATATTATTAACACTTCCCTTCGGTGCGGGCGCATTACTTGCAGCTGCATTCTTTGACTTGTTACCCGAAGCTTTTGAGCTTGGCGAACCGCGAGATTTGCTTATGTGGACACTTGGCGGCTTTACTCTTTTCTTTGTCTTGGAGCGCTGCGCAACGTGGTTTCATCACCATCACGAACATGAAGCCAAAGCTCATCAGAATGTTCAGCAGCGCCGCTTAATTGTCATCGGCGACGTTATGCACAACGCCATTGATGGCTTGGCAATTGGAACGGCCTTCCTGGTTAGTGTTCCAACTGGTGTGATCACTGCCCTAGCAGTCAGTGCGCACGAGATTCCAAAAGAACTCGGGACATTTGCCCTATTGCTCTCGCGGGGATGGAAGAACAGAACGGTCTTGCTGGCGAATGTGGCGACTGCCCTTGCAACGATCTGTACTGCCTTGCTGGTATTTTTCCTGGGAACTGACGCCCATATTCCTATCGGTCCGCTTCTTGCGTTGACGGCTGGATTCTTTATCTATGTTGCGGCCAGCGATATTATTCCGGATATTCACGAGCAACCTCGTCGTATGGGGACGATTCAGGCGGCGATGCTTGTGGGAGGTATCTTGATTGTCGGTACAGTTATCACGTTGCTTGGTGTCTAGTAATTAACTTAGAGCTCGTGACTTGTCACTTCGATAGTTCCGATACAAAAGGTATTGATTAGCTCGACGACCTTTGGGGCAATCGTTTCTTTTAGCATTTCGGACTCAGATTTTGTAAAGTGACTTAATACGAAATCGGCGTCATGGATGCGATCGCGTAGTTCGTTGTAGATGCCTACGCGAATGCGTGCGTAATTTGCGCCTAAGTGCGCGTTTAAGGACTTGATGCCGTTATTCCCAGCATCTCGCCCACTTTCACGAATGCGAAGTGTGCCAAGTGGTAACGCGAGGTCGTCGTGGATGGCAATCAGGTCTGTACTGACATTTAATTTGTAAAAATCGATAAGCGCACGCGCCGCCTGACCTGTTTCGTTATAAAAAGTGGCGGGTTTTACTAATAACACCTTTTCTCCTGCAATTGAGAGCTCGGCAATGTCCGCATGAAACTTTGGTTTTTTGACAAACTCTGCTCGGTATTGCGCTGCCAAAGTGTCGACTATTAAAAATCCCACGTTGTGGCGGGTGTTGGCATACTGTGCGCCTGGATTTCCTTGGGCAAAAATGATTTTCATACTAGCGTATATTATAGACCATTGACGTCAGCATATCTTGTTGTATGATTAGTAAAGCCACCAGCTGTTGAACTGAGATGACTCAATTTGCAACAGGTAGAGTGTTGGCCGACGCGGGTTATTCAATTTTATTTGAAGGAGCGGACGTGGATATAGAATGGTTGAAAAATATTGGCCCTCAACTGGGTGAATGTCTTAGCTGGTTGTTCGGTAATTTGGTGCTGGCCGCAATTATTGCCGGCGGCGTCGTGATTGGACTCGCGCTATTGGTCATTCTTATTCATCAGATTCGCGAGTCTCGTAGGACTTCTCTCAATAGTGACATCGACGAGCAGTAGGTTGTTCGCCCCCCTCGCCATCGGTGTAATTTGCTGATGGTGAGGGGCTATTTTTTTGAGTCTTTGCTGGTAAGGTGATTAAGCTCACACTATAAAATAATATTGTTATTTGCAGTATTATATGGGATTATTAATACATAAGAGTTGAGTGAGGAATATAAGAAAGAGAGGTGTTTATGGTGAAGAAATTCAAACAAGCCCAGAACAAAGTAGCAGAACTTGCTCGCCGCGCCGGTTTTTATGCCCGCCGCTTGCGTGCAGAAAAAATTACTAAACGCGTCGTGATGTCTGTCACTGCGTTTGCTTTAGTATTACAGCTTACTGCTGGAGCATTTCCATTTGCAAATACGACCGTTGGTGCGGTTGGTGATGATAATATTATTCGCGGTGGCATTACAAGCAAAGAAGATTTGCTGGCGATGTACGATCGCAATTCGGACAGCGGCGGACACAATGATATTCAACAAATCTACTCACACTTCGGTGTATCTCGACAGGATATTGCCAATTCTACTATGGGTACCTATAAAACGAACGATTTTAACGGACAATTAAAAACAATTGGTCGTACTAATTGGCCAAACAGCGGCCGCACGGAAGTGACCGTAGAGGGTACAAGTACTTCAATTTATGCCGGTCCGTTCTTGGATAATGCAAACACAAAAGCATTTGTCATGCCTGCTTTGATTGGTAAACGCGCGGCTGACGGTCAGTGGTTTGCTGTTACCTTGAACTGTGGCAATATCGTCTATTCCGCCACCCCTGCTCCACTACCAAAGCCAGTCGCTGCACAATGCACGTCTTTGTCGGCAACGCGAACAGGCCGATCAAATTTCAAGTTTGCAACCAAGCATACAGCTGGCAGCGATACGGCTCAAGACATTACGTATGTCATCTCTGATGCTAGCGGCAAGGAAATAGCTCGCTCGACAAGCTCAACATACACACAGACAGAAGCTGGCACATATACGGTCAAGGCTATCGTTAATGTAACTGACGCTGAAGGTAAACAAAAAACAATTTCGTCCGACGCTTGCCGTACGCAGATTACCGTACCGCCTGCTGCCACAGGATCATCAACCTCCCCTAAAAGGTGTACAATTCCTGGAAAAGAAGATTTGTCCGCAACTGACCCTAGTTGCAAAGAAGAAGTTATGTGTACGGTTGTCGGAAGAGAGGATTTGCCTGCCGATGATCCAGCCTGTGTTGAACCCGCGCCTGCTGTGACGACGCCTAAGTGTACGATTGCGGGCAAGACAGATCTAGACGCAAACAGCCCAGACTGCGTTGTGGATAGAACTGCTCCGCCAGCGGCACTCCCTGAAACTGGCTTAGGTGAAGACATCTTAAGAGTCACCGGATTCGGATCGCTGATCGCTGCAATCGGTTATTACGTCGCTAGCCGTCGTGGCCTACTAAGTGCTCTCACCGACTGATAGCGTCAGTTTGGGCAGTAGTATAGTATCCAATACCCCCGACCGTGTAAAGGCCAGGGGTATTTTTATAGAGTTGGTTCTTTGCGGTCTTTGAGGTCCTGAAGATCTTTTGCGTGTTTTTCTTTTTTCTCTTCTTTAGATTTCTTCGTCACAGGCTCTTTACCTTGCGCAATTAGCTCTTTATTAGCTTTAATCTGTTTTTCGTCACGGAAGCTAAATTTAATTGGTGTACCGGCAAAGTTAAACTCTTCGCGGACGAGGCGCTCCAGGTAGCGTTTGTAGCTCCAGTGAATAAACTTTAGGTTGCTGCCGTAAATAACGAACCACGGTGGCGACGTGTCAGTTTGTACCATATAGCGAAGTTTTGGGTGCGTGTTCTTTAGGCCTGCTGGCGGGTGTTTTTGAACGGCATTTTGCAGCAGGTCGTTTAGTTTACGAGTTTTACATTCTTGCTTGCGACGAGCGTCAATATCTAATGCAAGGTCAAACAGCTTGGTGACGTTCTGACCAGTGACACTGCTGGTGAAAATTAATGGTGCCCAAGGCGTAAACTTGAAATTACGCGCAATCGTTGGCGCTAGGGCGTCACGAGTGTAGGCGTCTTTATCTTCGACGCTATCCCATTTACTAACGACAATGACCATGCCCTTGCCTGCTTCGTCGATGATGCCTGCAAGTCGTTGGTCTAGCTGAGTGTTTAATTCATTCACGTCCATCAATAGAAAACAAACGTCAGACTCTTCGATTGCCTGTAATGTGCGAAGTACAGAGAATTTCTCGATACCAACTTCTTGTTTGCCTGGTTTTCGCATGCCAGCAGTATCAAGGAGCTCAATATCACGCGCCCCGTAACGGATTGATATACGGTTAACGTCGCGGGTCGTGCCGGCGATGTTTGCGACTAGTGCCTGCTGTTTGCCTGCAAGTGTGTTGAATAAGTTGCTTTTGCCAACGTTTGGACGGCCGATAAGTGAAACGCGCAGGATGTCGTCAGGTGTTTCTTCGAACTGGGCAGGAATAAGAGTAACGATTTCGTCGAGGATATCAAGAATACCTTGGTTGTGTTCGGCTGAGGCACGAATAATTGATTTGATGCCTAGACGCTTAAATTCGTCATTAGGTAGGCTTTCTTTAAGATCGGCCTTGTTTGTGACAAGTAAGACTGGCTTTTTGCTACGCAGCGCTTTTTTGGCAACTAATTTATCTTGATCGCTGGCGTACTGACTGCTGTCGACGACAACAAGAATAACATCAGCGGCATCTGCGGCTTCGGTGATTTGCTCTTGAATAGATGCTTCGAACTCGTCATTAGGATCTTTAAGACCGGCGGTGTCAACCAGCCAGAAATTGTGATAATTATATTCCACACGGCCAAGGACGTTGTCGCGAGTCGTTCCTGCTTCTCGGGCAACAATAGCCTGCTGAGAGCGGACAAGACGATTAAAAAGCGAACTCTTACCGACGTTCGCTTGCCCAATGATTGCTACTGTTGGTAACTTTGATGCCATAACTTTGATTAATTATAACAGAGATGGAATTAGTTTGCGAGCATAAGTGGCATGCCTCAGGTGTCATTATATGAAATTCGCCTCGCTTCCTCATGCATAATTGCACAGGAAGCGAGGCGGAACCTCGCACTAACTAGTCAGAACTACTTTCGTTCCCTCGTCAGTTTTTACGAAGCAAAAGCTGCGAACGATGGGTTCGTGGTCGGGATTGCCGCTTTTAAAAGTCTTAGCCAGTGCGACAAACAGGCTCGAGAAGATGCCGAGGTAGACCAGGATGTTGCAGATCGACAGATCAAGGAACCTGTCTTCTGCTTCGCGCGCGCGGCGAAAGATGACAGCCTCTGCGCCATCAAGGGAGTAAACTGTCAGCGTCTTGGACTGCGCGTGGAACACTCCGTTGTAGGCAGTGAAATTATTCAGGTCAAGGATTTGGCGACGTGCATGCATCGAATCGGTGTAGTGGATTGTGCAGGTGGATTGGGGCAAACGGGTGTTGAGAACATCCAGCATTAGTAGCTCCGGTTTGTAGAGGTGCGAGATACAATCACTATATCACTTATATGTAAATAAGTCAATATATTTTACATACTATATCACTTAGCGCATATCGACGATTTCAAACTTCCCAGGTTTTATATCGCCAATCGAATAATTGCCAAAGTTGGTACGATGAAGCTTCTTAACTTCATAGCCAAGACTATTAAAGGTACGTCGGATCTGGCGATTACGACCCTCGCTCATCGTTACCTTCCAGTCGAGTCGATCCTCTTCTGATAATCGTTCAAGTATTATCTTGCTTGGTCCGTCTTCGAGCTGTACGCCGTAGTCGCTAATCATTTGCTGATGAAGCGGTTCTAATTCGCGGTCTAATCGAACATTGTAAATCTTTGTCTTTTCAAACTTCGGATGAGTCAAACGGTAGGTAAAGTCGCCGTCGTTCGTTAGAATAATTAAGCCTGAACTATTAAAATCAAGACGCCCCACTGTCTTTAAATGATGGTATTCGGGTGGCAGTAACTCGTAAATTGTTGGTAGATCACCTTGTGAGCGACGAGAACAGACATAGCCTGCGGGCTTATTAAGTGCAAGATACTGAAAGGCAGTTTTAGCGACGAGTGCTTCACCATGTACAGTTATTTTGTCGGTTTCGGCAATTCGCGCTCCCAGGTTGATGACGATATCATTTACTTTCACGTAGCCGCGTTCGATATATTCATCGGCTTCGCGTCGTGAAAAGCCCATATGTAAGGCAAGGTATTTGTTAAGACGTATTGTCTTGTCTGATTCAGGCTGGATCATAGTGACTTGATTATAGCATCTTTACGCATGAGGCGCAGGGTCTGCAGGGTTAAAGGGAGAGCCAGGTTGAGATGACGGCGAAGTTGCCGATCCGTTTGGGTCGTCAAAATTAATCGCAGTGGCGCCATGCATTTCGGTTGGTAGTAGTGGCGTTGCTGATGCAATAGCTGGTGCTACTGGAGGCTGCGGGAATGCGGGCGGTTGTTGTTGTGCGAATACGGCGGGTTGCTGAGATTGAGTGAAAGCTGGTTGAGGTGGCGCAGCGGGTGTCGGGCTTAAGGTGGGTGCTTGAGCCCGATTTAATTCTTGGTCGATAAGACTGCCAAGATCAGGTCGTGGTAATGCGGTTGACGCTACCGGGTGGATGATACGATCCCCAAGGTTAGCTGGGCGTGGCGTCGAAAATGGCGCTGTTGGCTGCGGTAACCCTGTGGGTCCAGGCGCTGGCATGGGCGCAGGTTGAACTGTGGGTTGAGGCGCAGTACCGTTAAAAGAAGGCACTGGTGTTGCGTATTGCGCTGAAGGTGGTGTTTGATAGGTCGGCGCTGGTTGGCGTGGTGGTACTGTGGGCGTCGTGCTACGCGGTAGCGCGCTTGGCGCAGGAGTGCCAAATGTTTGTGCCGCAGATGGTGTGATGACGGGTGCGTCCCCTAGTACGTCATGGACGGTACGGACGACATCCTCGATGCCTACTTGGGACTTGACGAGGTAACGGTCTGCGCCAAGGGCCTCACCGCGTGCTCGCTGGTCTTCGCTACTTAAAGCTGTCATCATAATAACTTTGATAGTTCTTGTCTCTGTTGTAGACCGCAAGATATCTAACATATCAAAGCCACTAATCTTTGGCATCATAACGTCGCTAACGATTAATTCTGGGCGTTCTTTGATTGCCATCGCAAGCGCTTCTTCGCCGTCGCCGGCGGATACGATATCATATCCTTCAGCCAGTAGGCGTACGCCATAAATTTCGCGCAGGCTTTTATCATCTTCTACCAGTAGTATTTTGGTCATATTATCCTTTATTGTACTGAAGAGCTACAGAAAATGCTATAGCTCTTATGTTTTATTTTTATTTCTTACTGGCGTGGTGGGATTGTCATGCTATCTCCCCGATTTTGCATGTACTGATTCGGGTTATTTTCGATTGCGGAAAGCGGTGTATTCGGTTGAGGTTGGGTTGAAAGTGGCCTAGGAATTTGCGATACGTATGGTTGCTGAGTTTGGGGAGGCGCGGACTGTTCGGGCGTCAGGGGTTGAAGTTGAGCAGGCTGTTGGTATGCTAACGTCGGCAGCGTAGCTGGCTGGGGTGCAGGAGTGGCGTAAGTAGCAGGCTGTGGCGCGACACTAGTCGGTATGGCTATATTCGTAAAGCCCATATTGTCTTGAAGCGGTATTTGCGGCGCACTCGTGCCGTCTTGGTAGGCGCCGTACATGCGAGTTTGGTCGTTTGCTTTGGCTTCTTGTCGTACGCTCGCCTCTTCGATCATCCGCATTGCGTCTTCGTGGCTGGTGCGAGGAAACTCGACAAAAAATGTACTACCTCGTTTGTATTCGCTATCTACCCATATGCGCCCACCCATTGTTTCGGTCAGACGGCGACAAAGATATAATCCCAGTCCGGTGCCGCCAATTTCACGAGTTTCACTATTGTCGACACGATAAAACTTTTGGAAAAGGTGTAGCTGGTCTTCCTTGGGTATGCCGATGCCGCTGTCGGCAATACTAATTTTAACGTGATCGTTGTCACCTGTAATATCGACGACGACATCACCCTTGGGGGTGTACTTTATCGCATTTTCAATTAAGTTACCTATTACTTCTCGTAAGTGGTCATTATCAACGTTGATATAATACACCGGATTAAGACGACGTTCGCTCGCGATATCGTCAGGGAGCGGTTTAAATAGTGTTACCAGTCCTTTTGCGTCTGCGTGCGGTTTAAGTCCTTGTATTATATCATGAGTAAACGTCACGATATCGACGACCTTTGGATTGTTGGATAGACGGCCGTCATCTGCTTTGGTGACATCCAGTAGGTCCTGGAATAGACGCCCAAGGTGCTGCGCCGATTCGTGGGCTTTGTTAATGAAATCTCGTGCGCGGACATCAATTGTTGCCGTCGCAGGGTTTAATGAGAGGCCGAGGTACCCTTCAATCGATGCGACCGGTGTGCGCATTTCGTGGCTGGCGGTACTGATAAACTCAGCTTGTTCGCGTTCCTCTGATTTTTCTTTGGTGATATCGCGAAATACGATAATAACACCCGAGCCTAACTGCCCTGCAGGCGAGACATTAATTGAAACCAATATTTTTTTTTCAGAATTAGTAAGGAGAGACAGCATGTTGGTCGTGAGTTGTTTGTTGGTGGCGAGCGCTTCAGCGATTGGATCAGTCGCTGGCGTTACTTCCGCCCCATTTTTATCGAGTAATCT
This sequence comes from Candidatus Saccharimonadota bacterium, assembly GCA_028289015.1. Classification (GTDB taxonomy): domain Bacteria; phylum Patescibacteriota; class Saccharimonadia; order Saccharimonadales; family Saccharimonadaceae; genus UBA6022. The sequence continues at coordinate 54,877 of JAQGHC010000015.1, forward strand.
TAGGACGGACTTGTAGTCGAGTGCTAGCGCGTCTTGTTTGCCCCACCCTATGATTTGCTGTGCAGCCGGATTAATCAGCTGTATGAGTCCTTGACTATTGACCGCAATCACTCCGTCGGCAATGGCGTTGATGACAACTTCTGATTTATTAGCTACTTGATTTAGCTCAGTGGCAAGGTCGCGGTACGCGCGGTTACTTGAATCGTCGCCAGCTGATTTTGTGTGCCAAATGAAATAACTTATAAGGAGTGGTAACTCTCCCGCAAGGACAACAGTGACAATAGACTCCCTGGAGAGTGATCCGCTGACATATTGTGTCACTATAAAGACCATCATCGCGATAAACAGCGGCAAAATGCCATAGGCGCCAAATATGCCCGAAAAGACAGCGACCATCATCCAAAGAGCGATAAATGGCGACGAGTTACCCCCCGTACTAAGTATTAAGGCTGCCGATGTGATCGCAAGAACCATAAAAGCGGTCCACGAGCCCCAAAAGATGTATTTTTGTGGCGCCCAAAAGTACGAAGCTAAGCTGGCAAGACCTGCCGTGCCTGCTAATAATGCGACCGTGTCGCTAACAAGCAAAGCTGAACCAATATCATTTACACCCGTAAAGTACGCCCAGCAATATAGCGCCAAAATAATGGACGCAACTAAGATAATCGCTTCGCAGATACGGCGATGCCAAAAGCGTGTCAACGTTAATGGTTTGATTCGAGTGCCCCCTATTTATTCGGTATAATGCTTGTGCATGATTATGACGAAAAAAAACTGATTACGCAAGTTAAATTAAAAGCGCTTCGCGCTATACACAAAGAGCGCGAAGCATCTGTTGTGTATAGCGCGAAGCGGTACCTTTTATGTGGAGTCGGCGGTGGGCGTGTAGGCGTGGCCAAGACGAGCTTTCATCGGGTCATCAAGACGGACAATTGAGGCCTTGATGCCAGCCAGATCGCGCTTGAGCTTTTCAAGCAGATCGGTGTCATCCGGATCAGTGTCTTCGATCTTTGCCGCTATGGCGTCTCGCTTGTTGGCCAGTTCTTTGAGGTCCCTTCTGACATGTGTGACCGGTCGAAGTATTTCTCCGATATTGATGCTCAGTACTGGTGCAATGAGCTTGTCTGTCTGATTATCATCGGACATCTTCTTCACCTTCTCTCGTTGTTAAGGTAATTTTATTAAAACACGACTATTACGCCATGTGCAAGTAAATTGAGCGGCGTTCGATGACTAGAGTTTGCAGGGCGGCGTCGCGGATACTGGTATTGCGTACTCAATCACTAACTGCTTTGACTCCCCCCCTTTTTTTGTATGGCGAGTTTGTTTCTATAAGCTGTTGTAGGTGTGGGCTATGGCCAGTTAACTCCTTCCGGCCTATATCCTCAGCCGGTATTGGTGCATGACAGCGACCCAATAAGCGGATTGCTTAACGTTCAACACCATTTAGTATTATGTTATTTTTTGTAACGCATTAATCAGTAATGCTAATAACGACGATGATGACCAATAGTTCAACAATCGTAAAACTTTTTTGTTTTCGTGCCCACATAACTAGTCAAGAGTATAAAGCACGACCATTATAGCGTTAATCTGCCAAATAAAAAGAGGACGTCGATTACGCCCTCTTTTTATCTATCTTTTCTACTAATTGATACTTAGTAGTGTCCAGCTACCGCCGTGGTTATCGCTACGTAAACGGTAATCATTTGCGCCGTCGCTCAATGTGAGGATCTGCGCAATACGTTCGCCGCTACGTATGACGGTGCGGATACCAGCATCGAGGAATTGGTAGCTTGTGCCACCGTATTCCATGCGACGCGGGTATGCTCGCAGGTCACGTCCGAATCCCATTGCCGTGATTGTGACTGGGGTGTTGATAGTTGTTGATTGGTTCATATTCTTACTCCTCGAGATATTTGATTGATTTATTTTTGGTAAATAAAAAAACTGACAACAAGAAAGATGGTCAGCTGCGGATTTATGAGTAAGCTACGAGGAGACAAATAAGCACCGCCTGCTATTTGCTGTATCACCTGAAGTAGCGATTGAATATGTAGTTCGGCAGGGACGCTTGGCTGAATGTCCGGAGACGCAGCTAGTGTGTATGTCGACTATTTGTTTAGTTAGTCTGTCAGTAAAAAGGCTCTCCACCAGTACTCACATGACCTCTCTTAGTATAGCGCGTCGGTCAGTTGAGGCGTCAAGAGGAAAAGTTGCCGTAATTTATGTTCTAAGTAGAAAATTAATTCGTGTAGCCGCCAGTGACCCAGGCGCCGTTATCAGCCCAGTTCCTAGAGGTGCAGCTAAAGCCAGGACTGGCGGGATGGGTTTGTCCAGATGGCACGGCGTCCATGCGTGTGGCACCGAGAATGTAATAAGGTCCGCGAGCCACATCACATCCGTTCGTCCCTGCTCCATAAACGTAATAAAAGTATTCATAGGTGTTGGCCGTGAAACTCGGGTTAAGTACGGTACCTGTGTTGACCGGATCGACAGGGACTTTTCGGATAACGTTACTGCTCACGAGTGCTGAAAGGAAATTCGTCGCGACGTTATTGCCGTCTGTACTCACCTCCCAATCTGACGCGTTTGGCGTAGCAACGCGTGCTGGATAGGTGCCATTATTTATTTTGTATAGCTCAAGCGCTTTTACTATCGAGGTAAGATCGGACACGCGCTGGGTATCACGCGCCTTGCCCTGGATGCCGTTGTAGGCAACGACCGTAATTGCCGCAAGAATGCCAATCACCACGATAACGATGAGAAGTTCCACGATAGTAAAGCCTTTTTGTTTTTGAAAATTCATCAGTGTCTAAAGTATAGGGTATAAGCATTGCGTCGTCAAAAAAAGTATTGCAAGGTGATTTTAGGTGCGGTTGGGGTTTGTGAATCCGTAACGCTCCCCTTGTTTCCAGGCTGAGGCTACGTTACCTTCGGCCGGAATTCCTCCATTATCTTTTAGGCGTCTGGCTGTATGGAGGAGGTTATATGTCATAAAGGTAATATTACGGTTAGTGAAATCATTTTCCGGCCCCCTTGACCCCTTGTCAAGGTAGCTTGGTCCGGGGCCAACTTCACCAATCCATCCGGCGTCCGCCTGCGGTGGAATGGTAAAGCCGATATGTTGCAGACTATAAAGAACGTTCATGGCACAGTGTTTTAGGCCGTCTTCATTACCGCCGATTAGGCAGCCACCGACTTTGCCGTAATAAATCCACTGCCCTGCTGCATTAACTTCGGCAGAATTGCCGTAGAGTCGCTCGATGATTTTTTTCATCTGAGAACTATTGTCACCTAGCCAAATCGGTCCAGCTAGTATGACGATGTCGGCATCGAGTACTTTTTGATAAATACTTTCCGCCCAGGCATCTGTTTGCCAGCCACGCTCGCGCATGTCAGGATACACGCCCGTGGCGATGTCCAAATCGACCGTTCGAATAACTTCACTAGTCACATTAAGGTGTTGGAGGAGCTGGCGACTGGCGTCAATCAGGCCGTCCGTGTTGCTGCGTTCCGGCGATTTTTTGAGTGTGCCATTGAAAAATAAAACTTTAAGATCAGAAAAGTTGTATGTCTGCGTCATAACATCCTCCTTATATTAACTATATGGTTCCCTCTTTAGTATACTGCCCTTCAGGTAAATGGGTGGCGGTGTCGCTGTTTGTCTGATGCTGTATGATAGATATAATGACAACGGCAAAAATTAAACATAGCAAAAAAGAACTCCTATGGGGGCGCATCGCTGCAAAGACGGTATATTTTATGCTAGGTGTTGGCAGTGGAACGTTTGCCGCCAATATCCCCCGCTTAAAAGATAGTTTGGATTTGAGCGCAGGTACGCTTGGACTGGCGCTACTGTGCTGCTCACTCGGCGGATTTGTGGCGATGCAGTTTGCCGCGCCCCTGATTAAAAAATTAGGTCTCCGTATACTACTATCGATCATCGGTCCCGTCTTCCCTCTTGTTTTGATTTTAATTGCGGCGTCGGGCAGTTTTACTATGCTGGCGGTCGCTTTCGCGCTTTTTGGTGGTCTGACGAGTATTGTCGGTATTGCCGTTAACGCCCAGGCGATTGATATCGAAAAAGCCTATGCTAAATCAATCATGAGCAGTTTCCATGCTCTATTTAGCGTAGGAGGATTGATCGGAGCGGGAGTCGGTGGTCTAATGGCGGTATATGACTTTACTATCGTGCAGAGCATGTCGCTGATTGCGTTGAGTCTATCGGTGCTCGGGGTATTAATTATTACCAAGCTGTTCGATGTGACAAAATATGACTACACAGAAGACCACACGGTGATTGAAGCCCCGCACAAACACCACAAGGCTAAATGGTGGCGCCAGGTACTGCTGATCGGTGGCTTGATTTTTATATGCTACCTTACTGAGGGTGCAATTGCAGATTGGACGGCGATTCATATCAAGGCCGAGCACGGCGTCGGGCCATTTATCGCAGTTTTTGCGTACATGATATTTAATGCATGCATGACTATCGGTCGATTTTCGGGCGATGCAATTATCCGTCGCTTCGGTTCGCTCGAAACCCTTATGACTGGTGGTATATTGGCGGCTATCGGTTTGTCGGTCGGTCTGCTTTCATCGAATCTTGCTGTCGCGCTTGTCGGCTTTGGCGTTGTCGGAATCGGCTTGTCGGTGCTCGTGCCAATTTTGATTTCGATGGCGGGCAACCTGTCTGGCGGTGACCGCAACGTGGCGATTGCCCGTGCTAGCACTTGTGGCAGTATCGGACTAATGACAGGCCCAGCGGCAATCGGATTTATTGCCGAAAGTCATAGTTTACTTGTGGCGATGATGATTCCGGTAGTTCTGTTGGTAATTCTAAGCGCTATAGCATTTATGATGCGTCCTTCTATAGTGATGAAATACCGAAAAGCAGACGTCTTGCCGACGCTCTAAAATAAAGTATGCCCGACACGCAGAATAAATTGTAGTCGAGGGCGATGTCACCCTTAGCTGTTTATGGCTGAAGTCGACGGTAGTTTCGCATAATGCGCACGACTATAAGCACCATGCTGATCGCGGATGTGATCGTTATGATAGTCGGCACACATGGCGAATTCTTGCCGCTGTCTGTAAACGAGCATGCGACTTTTGCCTTTTATACCTTCGGGAATTTTGAAGCTGTAACGAGCCGTGGCTTCGTCGGATAGTATCCACTTCAGCTAAAGTCATTTGGATTGGTTTTGTCGGTCCCATTGTTATCAGTTGTGTAATCATATTTATTTCAGTCATCCCGCTGACGGAGAAAGCTTTTACTGGACGCACCGGTTGGGCTGCATGCACGCGTCGGACGAGCGTGCTGATGCTGTAGTTTGTTCGATAGATCATTATCCAACAAACGGCTCTTGTAGCATGTATCCGATCCGTGTGACGATCATTTCCGCTTTATTCATTTCTATCATTGTCTGAGCAGTGTACAGGGAGACTCCCCTGTGCGTACGTGCTCGGAAGCGTTTGGTAAAAATGAGGTCATCCTTACCCGTCACTACACCCCTGACGACATCATCAAACTCCGCAAGCGGCAGATCTGGCCGGTTGTATTTACGTTGAATGATTCCCGCTAAGTCATGTAGATTGACGTATTTCTTGCTACCAACCATCATGCCGTGCCCACGCTGACCGCTGTCTGGTAGTTCGGCAATTCGTTGATGAATTTGCTGTTCGTCGTATGCATCAACTGCCTCGTAGTTGCTACGGACCTGCCTGGTCTCGACGTTCGGATGAAGATATTCAAGCATAAAGCTATCAATGTTGTAACGTTTCTTGAGTCGGTATGCCGAAGCGAATGTTCGGACTTGGCCTTCCTGTTTGATGACGGCCTGCCCTCTAGTAAGTTGCGGTAGGGTTTCTAGTAGCGCGGCGTACTGCGTGTAAAGATTTTTGACGTGAGTGATTGGCTGATAGGTTGACGATAGTTCATCGATGACTGCTGTCATTTCCTCCAGCTGCTGAGGATTTGCGTTGCCGATAGGTGCCCCACTTTTTACTGTGTCTAGTGTAAAAATGTCGGCCATTGACACTTGCGGCGCAGTCGCAGAAGAGATCTGATCAAGGATATCAAGCGCGATGGCTGGACGCCCATCCGGCTTATTGCGAAGAATACGTCCCATGCGCTGACGCGCGGCAACCAACGAACGTGTTGGCCGGGCGTTGATAATCACATTAGCGCGCTGACTGTCCCAGCCTTCGGTCAAGACGTCGATATATGTTAACGCATCGATGTCGCCACTTTCAAGCTGGGCATAATATGCTTGTCGGTGGATCGCAGACACGGCACTGGTGATGGCGACGGCCCGAATCAACCGCTCTGTCCCATCCGGCAGCGTGATTATACGTTCAGAAAGCTGTTCGGCAATATGCTGCGGGTGCAACATATTATCGCCAGGAATACAGGCAATAATCGGCGTGTTGCCTGCCTGGATAAGTCGCGCCGCGATATCAACGATCATGTGATTACGTAACGGGTTGTAGATAAGCTCCTTAAGGCTCTTGTTTTCATACTCCCCTAACGCGCCGATAACAAATTTTTGCGCAATCGATGTTGGGGCGGCAAAGGCGACAGGAATGACGGGCGACAACATGTTCAGCATGATTGCTTCTTTTAAATCTAGCCGGTGAATAAGGTGTGGTAGTAACGTTGCTAGGCTGCGCGATGCGTTGTATTCCGGCGTGGCCGTAAAACCAATAATCAATTTTTCGTCGGCAATATTATCAATGATGCGACGGTTTGCGACGCCAAGGGCCTTGTGTCCTTCATCAAGAAAAATGATGTCAAATTTTGCATTGATTTGATTGACAATGCGTGTTTGTAGGCCGCCGTCTTGGCGTTGGACGGTAATTGGCATTGCAGCAAGTTTAGGCAACGAGGCATATGTGGTGATCGTTACCTGCGCCTCGAGCCCCTTTAGGCCTGTTGGAGTGTCGCTGTAAAACGTCCCAACGCTTAAATCGGGTGCGAAGCCAGCAAATCCTTTGTCGCCACGGGTGCCGCCTTGGGTTTGCCGGACAAGGTCTTTTGTCGGTGTGACAACAAGGATTTTTGGTGGCATCGCATCTTGATAGCCGAATGCTTCAGCGAGCGTGACGAATAGTACGGTTTTACCAGTACCGGTTGGCGCTTCAATATAGCCGCGCTGACCGCCGGCACCTAGAAAGCGCGCGGTGTCATGGACGATATTTTTTTGGTACTCATAAAGAATATCGCTTTTTTGCTCATCGGCGATGTAGCGTTCTAGATTACGAAAAAACCGCTCGCTACGTGCGTGAGGCTCGTTTTCCGGGTACGGCACAATCGTTGAGTTTGTATTCATAATCAATGTATAATTATATCATTTTTTGCATGATAACTTACCTGTAAGGCGATTAAGCTGTGGACTTTGACAAATAACGTAAAATACAATAACTTGACAAATATGCAAACAGGTATATAATCTCAACTGTCTACTCGTAATGTACAAAGGAGTTGTATATGAGAAACTATTTAAAAACAACAGCATCCTATATTAGTAATAGGGTGTCTGGTACGCGAATATCAGGTGTAACTGCCGCTATCTTTATAGCAACTATTTATAGCATAGGTGCAGTGTCTCAATTTAGTCAGCCGGTAAGTGCCGCGCCTGTTCAGTTAAATGATACGGTCTTTCAATCGATCAAGCCGAGAACGAATGTTAGTTTATTAACAGCATATCCAAGTGAGGTCGCATCGGCAAGCTCTAAACACGACTTTACGCAGTCGTCAAAACTATTTCTAGCATCTCAAAGTAAACAGACCGGGCTTACCCCGGTCTACCGCCTATATAATACAAAAACAGGAGACTTTATGGCGACGCGCTGGGTAAGCGAGCGGGAAAGTGCGATCCGGGATTACGGCTACCAGTATGACGGAATCTCCTTTTATACGGTCGCTGAAGATACTAGTGAAACTGTCCCGGTATTTCGTTACCTGAAGGGAGCGCTACATAGGTTCGCTGTATCCGCACAGATGCAGGCTACTTTAAAGAACGAAGGTTGGCGAAAGGAAGGTGTTGCTTTTTATGCAAAGCCGATCGCTGCAGTTAGCTCCTCTGGTCCACGCGCACCTGCCCCACGCGCACCCGCAGCACCGTCAAATCCGCCGACCTCAACGTCATCCGTAGTGGATGGAAAATTCACTCTTGTCATATTCCCCGATACGCAACAGGAAACATTTGCCCATTCCAAAGATCTATTTCTAAACCGAACAAAGAAAGTCGCCTCAGATAAGGACGCGAGAGACATCCGATTCGTCGGACATACTGGCGACCTTGTGTCGGCGGGCGGTAATAAGCAAGTTGACCGTCAAGATCAATATGACGCCGCTTCTGCCGCCTACACGGCGATTGATCAATCAGGCATCCCCTACTTAATGTCTATTGGTAATCACGACACAAAAGCGGTCTGCGGAGGCGGTTCCGCCTGCGACCCCACTAAGACAAGGCAATTCTTCCGCGACACAACTGTATTTAACAGCTACTTCTCCACGAGTCGACTAAAGCTGCCAAATGCTCAGCTATTCGAAGCCGGAAAAGTTGACAATGCCTACAAGACATTTAGCGCAGAAGGAACAAATTGGCTCATTCTGACGCTTGAAATGAGTCCGCGAACCGCTGCAGTTAACTGGGCTAAAAATGTCGTTGCTGCTCATCCAAAGCACAACGTCGTTATCCTCAGCCACTACCTGCTAAACAGCAATTCAACTATCACGGCAAGTAATGCGGGATATGGTGAAACAAGTGGACGCTACGTCTATGATAATCTGATCTTGAAATACCCTAACGTAAAAATGGCATTTTCAGGCCACGTCGGCCAAGCTGGCCATCGAACCGATGTTGGGGTGAACGGCAATAAGGTCGTATCATTCTTGGGAGCGTTCCATGCTAATAACTTTAACCCGATTCGCTACCTGACAATTGATACAAAAAATAATACTGTTACCTCCGACGTGCAAGCGGCTACAGTCCGTGCAGCCTATCTGCAAAAGTATCCTACAACGAAGTTGCCAGACTACAATAACTACGACGCAGTATTTACTGGTATGAATTTCGTTAAATAAAAAGTTCAGAGATAAACCAAATAAAATACCCATCGGCGAGGATGGGTATTTTATTTGGTGATCTTACCGGGAATCGAACCCGGATTGCCAGGATGAGAACCTGGCGTCCTAACCGTTAGACGATAAGACCAAATTCTGAGCGAAATGTAATTAAAATGTGTTTACATATTTTAATTAATTTCCGAAGAATTTGTGGCTTATATCTTCAGATATAAGACCAATGCGCATATAAAAAGTATGCTCAAATCCTCAACCACAATATCAAAAACACTTCTAATTGTCCAGTGAGCGACTAATGTTATTAGCGTAATTTTTCAATAACAGACAGTAATTTCTTGGGAGTAATGTCTGCTTTAATCAAATACGCATCGACATTTGCTTGCATCGCAAGACGCGATTCCTCGTCTTGGTCAAAGTTAGTCATGACGATGACTTTTGTATTAGGAATAAGGTCTTCACCATTACCACGAAGTGACTGTAGGATCTCACTGCCGCGTCGTTCCGGCAGCATGACGTCCAGCAAGATAAGATCGTACGGTTTGTTCCGTGCGGCAACTAGTCCGTCGTTACCATCTACCATCCAGTCAACATCATATCCGGCCTTATGTAAGCTGCGTACATACATTTCACCGATAAAGCGATCATCTTCTATACATAAAATTGTCTTGATTGCCATGGTTATCCCCTAAACATTGCGTGATTTTTAATCCAGCCACCATCTGTATGATTGATAAGACCTTCGTTGCTATTATTGCTCGCCTTTAACTTATCGGCCACGGTGCTGTAAATTGGTAGGCTGAATGTAAAGGTTGACCCCTCGCCTTCGGCACTGCGGACGCCGATCTTGCCGCCGTGCGATTCAACAATGGCTTTGCTGATGTATAAGCCGATACCCGTCCCTGAAACGGTTTCGCGTGATCGGTGTGAGCGATAAAATTTGTGGAACAGGTTGCTAACGACGTTGCCTGGCATGCCGATGCCATGATCTTCAACGGACACGCTGACGAAATTGCCCTCTTGGGTAGCGGTAACATTTACTGCGCCGCCTTCGTTGCTATATTTTAATGCGTTATCAATTAAATTGGACAGTACTTCACTCGCGCTGTTAGCATCGGCGGCGACTGTTGGAAGGTCGTCAGGAAAATGAACCGACAGCACGCGGCTTTGCGATGAAGCGCGTAACTCCATGTCGTCCTTAATCGAATCGTAGATATACGTTAAGCTGTCTTCAACGAGGTGGACTTTTAAATGGCGACGGTCGTATCTTGACGCATTAAGAATATTATTGATGTAGCCACTGAGTCTGTTTGCGGACACGACCAATCGTTTTAATAGCTCGGACTGATCGGCATCGAGTTTGTCACCTACTTCATCGCCAAATACATCCAGGTAACCGCGGATGACAGTGATCGGTCCGCGAAGTTCATGCGCGGCAAAGGCGATAAAATCAAGGTCGTCATCATCTGGCTGGTAGTCCGAAGAACGATCGAATAAGCTGACGACCACCTCGGCAGTGCTACCCTTTTGATAAGATGCGGTAACGTCGTATATTTTTCGGCCTTCTTCGCCGGTGACTTTATTGGGAACGCGCTTCCAGGTGTGTTCCGCATGAACGGCATGCTGCTCGCAGTCCTTTAACCATACCTCTAGTGTAAAATCATCATCGAACAACAAATCAATTACTTGTTTACCATTAGGATCCGTATGAGTCGGCGCCTTAGGGTTTGCGTAAGTTACCTGCCCAGATTCATCCATTATAATAAAACCCACATCAGTATTATCGAGTGCGGTAGTGATTGATGCTAGCGGGAGCTGAGACCCGGCAGCGTCACTACTCTTCTCCGTGGTACTGCCAAGGGCTAGCGCATAGATTAATTGGAGGATTGGTTTAAAGCCATCCTGTTCGAAGTGTCGCGCATTTGGATTTGGTGGCGTGACGTCGGTCGGCTCGCCTGATACGTGTGTTCGCGCGCTAGTAAGGTCTTTGAACGGAAGTGTCAGGAGGGTTAACAGGATAACGTTAACGCCAATCGTCGTTGCTAAGATGGCGATAAGTATAATCCAGAATACGATACTTGTCGTTAATACGCCGCCAGCAATAAGTGCACAGCCGATAACGATCGTAACAGCAACCTGCATCAGGATGGTCAGCATGACTGCGCGTTTTTTAAATCGCGGCCAATAGTCGCGGACCATTGCCGGAGGGTTGTTATTGGATTTTTTTACTGCCATGTGACGCTACCTGATTTATTTGGTACGGCAGATATCCATGTCTGGCCACGGATAAGCGGGATGTCTTTGCCGGTTATATCGGTAAACGTGATTTGGGCCGCACGGTCCGCTTTGTGCCATGTGGCTGTCTGCGCAGTTCCGTTTTGGAAAATAACCGCTTCCCCGCTACCGGTTGTCGTAATGCTTTCTCGGTAGCCATCTTCCATAATTTTAGTCATCGCGACTTTTAAGACAATGACAGTAGACGGTGCAATTTGGCCGTCTTCACGGTCAAGGTGCGCAGCGCCGGCTTGCGAACGTATATAAGTGTTCGCTACTCGGTCCCAGACGTAGCTGCTATTGTAGAGCGGCCCGCTGATTGACACATTGATAGTGGTGGCATTTGGTGCTTCGCTTGGCTTGCCATCTATCCGAGTAAACCCACTAAACGTCGATTCAGTATAGCCCTTTGCCTGGTTGAGTGCATCGAGCCGTTCGAAGCTGGTGTAGACATTGTGAGGAGCGTAGCGGTCTACCGCTCTCCAGTACGTGCCTGGATTGACGAACTGATCAATGTCGCGGTAGGTGCCATTGCGTACTTCTGTTAGGGCTGCCGCACTACCGCCGACATGGGCGATGCTGGCGTTAAACGGAGCAAGCCAATCGACGTAATACATACGAAGACTGCGAACGGGGCCGATCAGCTGCGGCTTATCCTGCTGATGGAGGGTTAAGAACCGGGTGATACCACCTTCGGCAATTGCTTCGAAGACGACGCCAGATTGCTTTAAGCCGGATTGTGGTCGTGCATCAGGGCTGTTTTCGAGCATAATTGCTGTGACGGCTTGTTTAGTAGCCGCTTCCGACTCGACGAGAGCGCCGGTCAGTGGTGAGTAATATTTCATTTCGACGACTGGTTTTGATGTTGTTTTAGAGGGAACTTTGACGACTGGGTCTGGTGTTTGACTGATTATAGCGAAAGCAACGACGCCAACGATCAAAATAAGCGCAGCACCTGCAATGACGTACATTTTTCGAGGATGAGTTTTTATCCATGTACGTATTCGCGGGAGGAGGGGGATTTTACTAGTTTTAGGATTCATGCTAGTGGTTATTATAACAGAAATCGTTAACAAAACGAGTCGTCAAAAAAATAAGCTATCAGCAGTAAATTAGCGGCTTTTATGGCCACGCCAAATCATAGCGTCGTAAGCGGCTTGGACTTCCTGGGGGATGATTTGTTTTGCCTGAAAGCCTTTTTTAGCATACGAGCGTAGTCGCTGAAAGTTGCCAAGGATGTCACGTATTGTCTCGCCTCGCCCGTGACGAAGTGAATACTCCGCAAGAGACGTGGATTCGTGGCGATTGATAAATTCAGGTTGGTCACCTTGCCACTGGGCCTGGGCGCTTGCAAGCAATGTGCGGGACATGTAGGGGGCATCGACGAGGATAACGGTTGTCGGAGTGATATCGTTTTCGGTGAGCAATGACTGCGCGTTTGCAATCACCTGCGTTGTGTTTAAGGCAAGGCCGTCTTTTAGGATGGATGATTCGGGGACGCCGTATGTACGGGCGATTTTTGCCATCGCCCCGGCTTTTGTTATCGTGCTGCCCAGCTGCTCGCCGCCAGAAAAAAGAATCATCGGCGCAAAACTCATACCGTAAAGTTCGACTGCAAGGTGCGCTACTTCTATATCTTTCGTGCCGTCAGCGATGATTACGTCAGCATGTTTCAGCGCAGATTCGATTGCCAGATAGCTCCAGATAATTGCCAATAACTGATCGTCGGATCGCCTATCCATTTAGGCGGCCGCCGCTTCGATAGCGCGTTGCAATCGGTCGATGGTAGTTTGTTTGCCGAGGGTTGCCAGGGTGTCGTTAAGCGCCGGACTAAACGGTGCCCAGCTAACCGCGAGGCGGATCATACTAAATAACACGCCAGGTTTTTGGCCGGTCGTTTCAAGTAACTGATTAAGTGTTGCTTGGATTGTTTCGGCGTCAAAGTCGCTTGTTTGCAGTGCGCCAACAGTGTGCCGCAGCATGTCCGTCAGTTCGCTATGGCTGTATTTTTTCAGCTGCTTATTGTCATCAGCCATTGCCCAGTTCGGTACGGGGTTTTCAAAAAAGTAGCTGCTTAATAGTGGTAGGTCAGTAAGCGTTTTCAGCCGGTCTTGAACAAGTGCAAGAATTTCCTTTTTACGCTCGATTGTTACTGTCGATGCGCTTTCAGGCCAAAAATCAGTAACCCGATCAAATAGATCATCCAAATTTAAGCGACGAATCCATTGACCGTTTAACCATAGTAGTCGCTGTTCATCAAAACGAGCGGGACTTTTTTGGACACGCTCAAGACTGAATTTTTCAATTAGTTCTGTCTGTGAGAAAATTTCTTGCTCCGTCCCGTCGTTCCAGCCTAGTGTGGCTAAAAAGTTCATCATTGCTTCCGGAAGGTAGCCTTCGTTGCCGTAGTCAAGGATGTCTTTGGCACCGTCGCGTTTACCAAGCTTTTTCTTGCCATCGATCGCCATAACGAACGGGAGGGTCGCAAAAACAGGTCGCTCGATATGCAATGCCTCGTAAAGATTCAAAAATTTAGGAGTACTGCTGATGAACTCTTGGCTGCGAAGGACGTGCGTAATGCCCATGAGCGCATCATCGATGATGTGACAGAAGTTATATGTCGGAAAGCCATCGCCTTTTATTAGGATATAATCGTCAATCGCCTCTGGTCCGGTTGACAGATTGCCCATGACTGCATCAGTCCATGTGTATGCTTTTGGATCCGATTTAAATCGGAGTGGCTGCGTGCCGTCCCAAGCTGGAGGGTTTTCAGGGCGATGGTCGCGGTAAAGGAAAGCGCGCTTATTTGCTTTTGCCTCGTTACGAAACGCCTCCAGCTCTTCCTGTGAATATGGGTCAGCATAGGCCCTACCCTCGTCGACAAGTTTCTGTGCCCATTTAAGGTAGATTGGTAGGCGTTCGGACTGTAAATACGGGCCATGTTCGCCGCCAATGCCCACACCTTCATTCCATTCAATTCCTAGCCAATTTAGGCTTTTTTGGATTTGCTGGATACTACCACTGACTTCTCTGACTTTATCAGTGTCTTCAATTCGAAGTATAAATGTTCCTTGCATTCTGCGTGCGATTAACCATGAAAAAAGTGCGGTTCGGACGCCGCCGACGTGCATAAAGCCTGTAGGGCTAGGCGCGAATCGCGTACGTACCGAACCATTTATAATAGGTATTGAAGATAGGTGATCAGACATAATTACTCTTAGTATAGCAGGTAACGGCCGGGTACTCTACCGGCTAGCTACATGCTGGTTGCGATGTCAAGAATTTGATTACTTGATAATAACGCGTTGCCGTTGATAGTGTAACGGATGCCGTCGTTTACCCAAGCGGCATTATTATCGAAGATGTAGACGGTAATTCCCTGTTCGCTGTGTGGAATATAGCCACCTTTTGAAGTAGGTTCAACGTAATTAGCAAGTAGTGCACTAGAATCCCAGCCACTTTTCTCTTGTTTGACGGTAAAGCCTTGATCGCTGCCATTGGCAACATACTGGATGCCGACTTGACCTTCGGTGTAAGCGACTTTATTGATACGGTAGCCATCTGGGTGATAGCCGGGGTATGTCGCACCAAACCCAGCTTGTGCAGCTGCGACGCGGACGGACAAATTCGGCATATTCAGGTAGGTAAAGTAACCAGCGAGCATAATCAGCGCGAGGCTGGCAGACATGATACTGAAGGTGCGGGAATGCTGACGTGGCTGTTTGACCTGTTTTGTCTTTGCCGTATGTGATGGTGCTTGAGCAAGCGCTTCGGCAATTGCTTCGTCCTTGATAATCTGCGAAGGCTTCGGCGCATGGGCGGTAACTGTGGCAGATTTTTGTGCCAACTGAGTTTTTTGGTGCGTCTTTACTGCAATGGGGTGTGCTTTTGGACCGATGTCCATGTGACGCATGGTCGGTTTTGCGCCTGCCGGATGTGGAGCGAACCGAGTGATCGCTGGGCTCTTTTGAGCGGCAAGCTTAGGCTGTACTGTTTGTTTTTGTACAATCTTGTGTACTGCGTTCGGTGCTTTTTTTACGAACGCACGATTTAGTGTCGCGGATTTTTGAGTCGCTTTATGAACATTATGAGAATAGTGCTGGACGCGCGAGCTGGTAGTCGGCGCAACAACGACTTCAGGAGATTTACTGAGTGGCAAACCAGTCTGAGCATCATAGATAATGCCGTTTATCGTGACCGTTTGTTGACTCATGTTAGCTTCTCCCCTTTTTTAGTCAAAAGAGAGGCGGCTACTACCTTTCGCCCCTCTTTTGCGATTGCTACTTAGTATAGTAGATAAATGCTAACGATTATGCAAGAGTTTATCCTAAAGTTGGTATAATAGAAGTAATATGTATCGTCAACCTTCAAAACGCAAACAACTGCTTAAACTATTTACTATCTATACCGCTATGTCGGTTGCAGTCATCGTGCTTGTGTCGATTCTTGTTTTCTTTATGCTAGGCTACCAATTTAATCGGACGGACGGCAAGATTGAGCAGGGCGGCTTGGTACAGTTTGATACGCGTCCATCTGGCGCCGACGTGACGATTGACGGTAAGACGTTGGGAACGCGCACGGCATCGCGCAAGACGCTGACGACTGGTCAACATTTTATTACAATGCAGCGACCTGGGTATAAACAGTGGCAAAAATCTATTGATGTGAAAGCCGGTAGCGTATTGTGGCTGACGTATGCACGTCTTGTCCCGAACGACTTGAAGCCAGCCAATGTCGCTAGTTTTGCAACTGTCTCAAGCACTGCTTCTTCACCCGACAATAAGTGGATGGCTGTCAAAGACGACCCTACGACACCGACAATCCGTTTGGCAGATATATCTGGCGATGCGGTAGAGGTGACGAATATTGAAATACCAGCAACGGCCTATACCGCTCCTAGTCCTGACAAGTCGCAGTCGTTCTCACTTGAAACATGGAATCCCAGTAGCCGATCTATCCTTGTGAAGCATACGTATGACGATACAAAAACAGAGTGGCTTGTCATTGACCCCCAGAATATTACGGCATCGAGAAATGTGACGACACTACTTGGCGTCAATGCGACAAAGGTTGTTTTTAGTGGAAATAATAATTCGATTCTTTACGCTTTGGTGGAAAATAGTATTCGTAAAATCGATTTAGGTGCGACAACATTATCAGGTCCGCTCGTTTCGAATGTTGCGGAGTTTTCGATGTACGATAACACGACCATTATGTACACTACGCTGTTGGACCCGTCGACCAAGATGCGTCATGCCGGATATTTTGACGAAGGTGCGACCAAGCCGCGCATCATCCGAACGTACACTGATGACGGACAGGTGCCGTTGCATATCGCAGTCGGTAAGTATTTTGATGATTATTATGTCGCTATTGCCTATGATCAAACCGTAGAGATTATGAAGGGCGCATTGCCGCGCAGTGACATCACTAGCCCGTCGCCATTTACACCGGTGACGACAATGAGTACACCGGGAGGTGCGCAGTATCTTTCAATCTTGACTAATGGCCGCTTCGTCGTGGCTCAAACGCCGACGGCCTTCGAGGTGAGGGATATAGAATTAAGTAAGACAACGACCACGTTAAAGTCGGTAGCGCCGTTGCAACGTGAACTACGCTGGCTCGACGGCTACACGGTGTGGAGCGACCAAGACGGTATCCTTCGTACGTACGAATTTGACGGGTTGAACCAGCGTGAAATTATGCCAGTTGCACCTGGATTTAGTGTCACCTATAGCCCGAATGCAAAATACCTCTACGGTATCGTTAAGTCAGCTGACGGTAAATTCCATCTTGAACGCGTTCAAATGATCCTTCCGTAATGGATTTGCTGGTTATTATTCACCAAAGATGCGCTGCAATAGTGTCGGAGAGTTGCCTGGAATAGCGAATGAGCCGTTCGTTGAACCGCTTTCAGGTGCAGCGGTTGCTGCCGATGGACTAGGGCTGACTTGCTCTGCTGTTACAAGTAGACGTTCAAGTGAGGTGCCTAGCGGCGTACAGGTGATAAGCGTCAATACTGGTTTGTCGGTCGGGTAAATTAATTTATTGACTTCAGTTGGCTTCACTATTTCTATCTTTGTTACGACATAGGTATAGCGAATGCCGTTATAATTGGCGTAAACTGTGTCGCCTTTCGCAAGACGCTCTAATTGTGCAAAGATGAATTTATAGGCGCCCGGGTCGATAATGTCATTGCTGGAATGTCCGGAAAGAACGGTGTTCCCTATTTGACCCGGTTTGCTATTAGCGCCGGGAATACCAAACCATGCGACGCCGCCTTCCATCGCTTTCATCTGCGCGTCGTAGTCGGGCGTGACTTCGTACTCGACTGGAACGTCGACATTAATCTTTGGGATAATCAATTTTGGTTCAGGACTGACCGCAACGTTAGTTAGCGGATCGACGATGATATTGGCGGGATCAATACTGCCGGGGCTGATGTATGCCTCGACATTCGCAAACAATACTCGGTTGTATTGCAAGAAAAGAAATAGCACAACAACACAGGCTGCCGCTGCGACCGGAACGAAATGCTGACTTTTTCTGACTTTTTTAGCAGAGTCATTCACCTTTCCTAACAATTTATTACGCAGGTCGTACAGCGCTTCCTCTCGGTTGAAAGTGTCTTTCGGCGCTTCTTGTGCGGGCGCGGCGTTTGCTGGTAGTTCGTTTTTGCTTATCTGAGCTGCACGCGCCTCCATTTCTTGATGTGCACGGTATACTTGACCGACGTAGTATCGCTCATAGTATTTTTGGTAATAATCTTGCCAGGCGCTATGGTACTGTTTCCATTGATCGGCATTTACTTCTGCGGGGTTGGATTGAATGCGTTCGTAGGGGTTAGTTGTGTGTAATTCTTGCTGCTTGATGGCTTGATTTTGTGCGACGGGCGTCGTTTGCGGAGTGGGTGTCGAGGTGTTACCGCCGTAAATGGAGTCAAGCTGATCGCGAACAATATTCGCAGCTGCGGCCTGATTGTTCTTGTCTCGCTGCGATGATGGAGGAGTATGAACGAACGATCGCTGTGGTACCAGCGGCGTGCCCATTCGCCTGTCATCGTTGTCATCTGGTTTCATCTATAGATTCCTGTTTAATTCTATTGTACAATACATTGGTAGCATCTACTACTTTCATGTGCCGCGATGGTGGAATCGGTAGACACGCCAGACTCAAAATTTGGTGAGCATAACGCTCGTGCCGGTTCAAGTCCGGCTCGCGGTACCAAAATAAATGACTGTCCTTTTGGACGGTTTTTTATCGTATAAAGATATCTCATAATACATTGGATTTCAGTTAAAAATCAGCTTTCTTCTCTGTTGCATAGTTGGGTAGTAAACTGATACGATAGTACTAATGGTTTCACTAAAATTCAATTTTAGACCTTCCGCTAACTATAGCGGAAGGTCGGGCTTTGCGCTGCCTACTATATTAATCGCATCGGTGGTGATGTTGATTGTGCTGATATCTGCAGCCTCTGCCGCGAGTAGCATCCGCGCCGCTGTTGATGAGCAGTTTTATAATCAGCTGGCGCAAGAGGCTGCTGAGTCCGGGCTCGCGCGGGCGAACGCCTGTTTAGAGGCAAGCAACTACACTGCTACGTGGTCGGATGCCTCTCGTCTGCGACCCGATACAACCTGTACAGGCGCGGCAATTACTGATGGTAACCGCTACATCTCACAGTACGATAATATCCGGACGAGTTTTACTGTGGGGGCCCCGGTGATTGGTACAGCTAGCTCCGTAAGGGTGATGGCGGTCGGTACAACTGAAGTGCTTCGAACTTCGTCAGGAACTGTCTCTGAGACATATACGCAGACGATGGGCGGGCAAAGTAGATACGCCAATGCCCCCAAGATTGCCGGTGGTGCGGGCTGGAAAGGTTTTGGCCATCTCGCTGCTATTCTGACTGCTGACAATCAATTGTACGGAATCGGCAGTAACACTAATGGCCAGATAAATGACCTCACAGCTCCGAGTGTCGTTTCGACCCCTATACTCATGGCATTACCCGCCGGCGTAACCTCAGTCAAAAGTGTTACGACTTCAGGTCAAGGGGCGTCGATTATATGCATTATAGCCAACACTGACCAGGTGTGGTGTCGCGGGGCGGCTGGCGGAGGTGAGAACGGTCTTATGCCCACCTCAATCGGCTGGCAGCGCTTTGGGCTGCCAGCAGGGCTCGCGGCAACAAGCATGTCTATTAGTGGGTACGGCCCAGATGCGATGTGCGTGCTCGCCTCGGACTATCAGGCCTATTGTGCCGGCGAGAATTATTACGGAAGTCTTGGCACTAATGATCTTACCTATAGTATTTCAAAGATAGGCAACCCGCAAAAGTTCCGCTTGGATGTTGCTGCACCTGACGCTTCCCTGCGTAAAATTTATACCATGGGTGATATTACCTGTGGCATTACCACAACCGACGACATGTACTGTGCGGGACTGACCTCGTCAGGCCAAACTGCCGGACCATCGACGAATGGCACGGGGAACGGCGTCTATGCGACACCAATCCGCTATCCGATACCTGGCGCACGAAATGTCGATGACGTGTCTGTCACCTACCATATGTATGACGATAAGCCGTTACTCCACGTACTTGGGACGGACGGAACGATATGGAGTAGCGGCAACTACCAGTTTGGTGACGCCGGTAATAATACGACAGTCGGCAATACCGGTACAAGCCAGACTCCAGTACTTTTCACTAATGCCAATAAGGCGTACGCAACGGGAAGTGAGTTTTGGAACGCGCAAAGCGGACGATGTATAGATAATGACGCCAATCAGTCTACTAACGGCAATATTATTCACCTATGGGACTGTGGTGGTTCTGGCAGCGGTCCACAAACATGGGTATATGGCAAAAATAAACAGCTGACTAACTTGGGGACGGGTAAATGTTTGGACGTTCCAGGCAATAACTTGTCGCCAGGAACGTACCTGCAGCTGTATAGTTGTAACAATACCCCTGCGCAGCAATTTAATTTAGTTGGCGGCACGACAATTGTTCATATTGCGAGCGGGCTCTGTGTTGACGCCTATGGGGGTGGAACTGCGAACGGCACACGCATCCAGACGTGGACTTGTGGTGCGGGTAACGGTGCGCAAGGATTTACGAGCTGGTCGGGCGTTAATGGTTGGCGCGGTATGGTGACAGGTGCTAATCATTTCTGTGGAGTTCGATCAGATGCATGGTCAGGCATGTGGTGTGCCGGTAAAAATAATCACGGCCAGTTGCTAAACTGGGCTAGTGCTGAAAGCAATTTTATGGGTCAATGCGTAGACGCGCCTAATGGTGGTCATGGCATATTTAACGTTAATCTTCCGAACGGTGAGCGGGTTGATTACACGAAGTTGAGCGATGAATGGGAGAACCAGTATCTTTCGACTATGGTTATTTCGACGACCGGCAAAGTGTACGGCTCGGGCCGTAATGAATTTGGTAAATTAGGCAACGGTACGCTTGGCGACGCGGCCAATGATTATCGAGAGTGTACGGTCAAAGAATTTACTCTTCCTGTTGGTATAACGGCTGTCGATATGTCGACACGAGACGAATTTACGACGTATGTGCTCGGTAGCAATGGGCGAATCTATGCCGCTGGTCGTAATAATGTCGGTCAAATTGGTGACGGGACGACCGCGAATCGGCTGACCCCTACGGAGGTAAAAATGCCTCGGCAAGCGGTACTATATTAGCGCGACATGTCTTAATGTGGGAAGTGGGCACCTACCTACCCCTTCTCTTTTTTACCACGTACATTTGTCGGCATAAAAAGCTATCAAGACCGAGGGAGTGAAATTAATCCTACGGGCTTTATACCTTGAACTGAGCCTTACATTCCATCGTTGCAAATAATCTTTCATGGGCCATTTTTAGATGAGCTTGCTGGGTTGCAGTTAGTGGCTCGTCGGATCCGATCATATGGTTATATTCTTGTGCGATGAGGCGTGAGATGCCGAGGTATTGATTGCTGAATTCATTTGCAATTATAGTGATGCCACCGTACGGCGTGACGTGTTGTTCGTGTGACTGGGCGATTGATTTTATCTGAACGGGCAGATAATAGGCTTCTGATTGCTTGTCCTGTAGTACCCACACTTCTGCATCTATTTTGTGGTACAAGTCCTCATACGCTGCGGAGGGTAAGGCGATATGATTCCTTTGCTGATCCTTATTGAACAAGGCGATAAATGTCTGTTCCTGGATAACGCCACGAAGTTGTTTTTTATTTTTCAATGTTGCTGTTGGTGAATCATGCTCGCAAAGTGCTTCATGAATAATATGCGCACTGACGCCGTACATTCCATTTACAAGTTCTTCGCGTTCTTTCCAATAGCGATGCTGTTCGAACGCGAGCGGCACTTTTAATCGCTGCTCTAAAAAGGCGGTCTGGCTAACTAGTCGGTAATAGTCCACCCATGTTCCTTCGCCTCTTTTGTCGACATGCGCAAGGGCGTCGTATGCTTGATCTGTCAGACTGGATAGCTCGTTGGTAAAATCCGGCAGTTCTTCGTAGCCGCTGTCACGTGCTTTTCGTTGGGCGTCGACGATCTGACCGTCTATCAACAAACTGACCTGAAGAATCGTATTATCCTGAGTAGAAGCAAGCTCAAAAGCGTACCGAGCAGTCGGATTGAGCAGTGGGATAGCCTCAGGATTTAGCATATTATAATATAATACCATGAATTGTCATGTTTAGGGTGTGTACTTACTCGGTTGCAATGCTTGCGGTCGCGGCCGTAAGTGGTGATGAGCGGTTCCATAGCCAGTAGCTAGCCGCCTTAGTCGCGACGCTTCCTCGCCAGATTGCCATAGGATTTTTCCACTCGGTTGTCGTGACGTCACCGCTTGCCGCAATGACGATATATTCGTTGTGAAGAACCATAATCGTGCACGGATACGTGATGGTAAATTTATGCAACGCATCGACAAGTTGCGCTAACTGCATGCTAAATGTCAGGACTTTTGGGTAATAGACGCTTTGAAAAATTTTTTGCAGTTGGGCAAATGAAATGACGAGAAGCGTGTCTGGCCGTTCCACCATCGTCATCGAGCTATTTTTGATCAGATCAACCGCATCGCGGGTGATCGTTAGCGGTCCAGTATAATCCTTTAAAAAGTCCTCATAAAGTATAGCGGTTTCGCTGTTGCGGCCCGCGTCGCCTATGAGCAATACGCCAGTTGCCCATGCTCCTATCGCTTCCATTTCTACATGCGCATCGCGTGCAAGACTACCCGAGGGATTTGTTGCGCCGAATAGCACATCCGTCATTGTCGTTGGAATGGTCTTTTTTAATACGTCAGGAAGAAGCACTCGCACTTCACCGACACCGCTTGCCGATGCAACTCCATAAGCTTCGCCGACACCCGCAAACCCTAATTTGTTCCCGCCAATAATGCCTAATTTTCCTGCCTGAGCGCGTTGTTCGGGCTTGTTCCACTCGATGTCTGGATAAAGTGGTTTACTGCTGGTTTGTTTTTTCCAATATGTATTTCCCAATGGATGCCTCCTTCGCCAGCTCAAAGCTCGCGTTCTTTCGTTCGATAACAATTTTCCAATTATTTTCCATCGCTTTTTCTAATAATTCATAGGTCGGGTTGAACGCGATCGGATGATCGACAAGGCTAAGCATGCCGCTATCGCCGTTACTGTCCCCTACCGCATAGCTGTCATCTAAAGTAAGGTCATACTGTTCGATTAAACGCTTGATGATGATATCTTTGTCGGTGTGTGTTTTAGTAACATTGCCCGTAAAGTACTCTTCGCCTCTTTCCCATTGTTGACCGACCCACGCGTCAAAGCCATAGCGTTTGGCGAATGGTTCGACGAGCTCATGTTGCGATCCGCTGATTGCAATTGTCATGTATCCTTCACTCTGCAAACGGCGCAAAAGATTGCGCGTATAGACGTAAACGTTCTCGGCTTTCTTCTCTACGACTCGCTTTGCTGCTTCGTCGTAATCACATATTTTTAATTTGGGAAGATACGAGTCCAAGCCGCCGATCATGACGCGTTCAAACTCTTCGAACGCGTTACCATGGATGCGGTCCCGCCACTGTCGGTGTTTTAAAGTGGTTTCATCGCCCAAGTCGCTGGGAAGGATGCCCATTTTATACAGTTCATAAAATACTTCGCGATACAGCCCGCTTCTAAATAGTGTGCCATCGATATCAAAAGCGGCAAATTTTTGCTTTGTCATGTGATTTATTGTATCACTACCGACGAAAAATGAAACCTACACGTCTAATGTGATACTGACAGGACAGTGGTCAGAGCCCATTACCTGTGGGTGAATGGCCGCTTCTTTGACGCGGTTTTGAATACTACCTGATACTAATACGTAATCAATCCGCCATCCGACATTTCGTGCCCGTGAGTTTGCCCAGTGTGTCCACCAAGTATAATTGCCACCCTCTTTATTGAACATACGGAAGGTGTCAACGAATCCTGCTGAAATGATATTATCAAGGCCTTCGCGTTCTTCGTTCGTAAAGCCATGTTTGCCAATGTTCGGCTTCGGATTGGCGAGATCAATTTCGGTGTGGGCAACATTAAGATCGCCGCAAAATATCACCGGTTTTTTCTCTTCGCGACGTTTCATATATTGCAGGTACGCTGGGTCCCATTGTTTGTGGCGGAGTGCAAGGCGACTTAGGTCCCCCTTGCTATTCGGTGTATAGACGGTCGACAAAATGAAATCTTCAAACTCTAATGTCGTCACGCGGCCTTCGTCAGATGGGTCGCCGTACTCGTCGCTGTCTAGTTTGTATTCATCGATCAGTGCTTCTGGTAAGCCATAGGACACATTCAGCGGAGTCACCTTTGTCCAGATTGCCGTCCCTGAATAACCGGCGCGTTTTGCCGAGTTCCAGTACTTTTCATATTCAGGATATTCGACATCTAGTTGAGTTTCGTGAGCTTTTATTTCTTGGAAGCAAATAATGTCCGGTTGTTCGCGGGTAATAAACTCGGCGAGCGCGCCTTTTTTTTCAACTGCTCGAATTCCGTTCACGTTCCAAGAGTAAATCTTCATTGTATCAGTATATCATGGTGTCATATTGACGATTCGTGCGTACGATGCTATCGTACGTTCATCCTAGCCCACGTTTCAAAGGAGCGGATTATGGTTGCGGTAGGAAAAAGATGCGTAGACAAGAGTGAAGATGGATTAAAAGAGCTGCTGGCTTTTATCAAGAGTTCTTTGTCTGGCGACGGAAACTCTACGCGAAAACTAGTGGCTG
The DNA here is from genome assembly GCA_028289015.1 of Candidatus Saccharimonadota bacterium. Classification (GTDB taxonomy): domain Bacteria; phylum Patescibacteriota; class Saccharimonadia; order Saccharimonadales; family Saccharimonadaceae; genus UBA6022. The sequence goes on from JAQGHC010000015.1 coordinate 79,494, forward strand.
ACAAAGATTATTTCTTCATAATCTACACCCAGTTGCCAGATCGAACACAGGACTGTCGTAAGGTGAAGGTCGACAAAGGCATGTCGTTACTTCTGTTTACCCAGACTAGCCCCAAAGGGCCAACCAACGCAAATATCTTTCTGGTTGACGATGAAGATGGGGCGTGGCGTGTCGATGTCGAAAGTGGAGCGGTACGGCGCTTCGCTAGGAATATCCATGTCAGCGCCCCCATTGTAGATAACGACTCCACGGTTAAGATCAAGGGGCTTGGTCTGCGTCACTATTAAACAAGCCGGGCAACGATACATTCGCTGCCCGGCACTTTAAATCTATGCGTGTTTGATTGCTCGCTGACTTTCGCGTTCTTGATCACGTCGTTTCAATGTTTCACGTTTATCATAGTTCTTTTTACCCTTGCCAAGCGCAATGACGACCTTGATAAATTTACCGGCAGTCAGTAGCTTGGTCGGGACGATCGTTAAACCGCTTTTTTTCTTCGCAGCCAAGGTGTCGATTTGCTTGCGACTTGCAAGCAGTTTTCTAGGTTCGGTATCGATCGTGCGCGCCGCAGGATCGCCTTTTTGATTTAATTTCATACTAAAGCTGGCGTTGTTGAGCCATAGTTCATTGTTGCGGATAGTGACGAATGAACCCTTTAGTTGGATGTGGCCATCACGAGCCGCGCGGACTTCGGGGCCAGTTAAGACTATCCCAGCAATGATTTCATCACCCAGCTCGTAATCAAACCGAGCACGACGGTTGACAATCGCTTTCGGTGTAATATTTGGTTTCTTTTTTTGTCCCATAACTGCCTATATTGTACCCTACTCTGTTGCGTCCCGCTATCTGCTACTATGGACGTATGTATAAACGTATTCTATTGAAATTATCAGGCGAACAGTTACAGGGGCAATTTGACGGCGGGTTTGATGCCGACCGCGCGGCATGGATTGCGGACGAGATAAAAAAAGCGACTAGCGCAGAGATTATTGTCATGATCGGTGGCGGCAATTATGCACGAGGTGCGCAACTAGTCGGTAAAGGTGTCCAGCGTGTAACGGCCGATAATATCGGTATGATGGCGACGATCATGAATGCTGTAGCCCTCGCTGACGTTTTTAATAGTAAGGGGCTTGCGGCCCGCGCGCTGACAAATTTGACGCTTGATCAGGTAGCTGATCAGTTCACGCATCGCCGAGCGCTGTCTCACCTTGCAAAAGGTCGCGTTGTTATTGTTGCTGGCGGTATTGGACGCCCCTATCTGACCACTGATACGGCCGCGGTTAGCTTGGCTTTAGAGTTAGAGTGTGACGCGATTCTGAAGGCTACGAAAGTTGATGGCATTTACGATAGCGACCCAACAAAAAATGCTGACGCTAAAAAACTGGTTACTCTCACGTATCAGCAAGCGCTTGAACAGCCAGACGTAAAGATTATGGATAAGGCGGCTCTTGGGTTGGCACTCGAGCATACTCAGCCGCTTGTTGTATTTGAGCTGTTGCAACTCGGTAACATCGCCAAAGCAATCGCTGGCGAAAAAATCGGTACAACGATCAGTTCATAACTAGCCCCACCCCTATAAACTATTGACAAAAATGTATATTTGACGTATAATAGTGATTGATGATGTTGTAATTTTACAATGTCGTTGTTCCTATTCGATTCTTTCTACCTGAAAGCAGGTTTGCGTTGGACAACAAAAAGAAGTTTTTGTTAATACTGGTTGCTCTGAGTGTGCTTTTATACCTCTGGTTGACGGCTGCAATTACCGGAGGTGATCCATGGATAGCGGCGTTGGTCTGTTGGGTGTCATCACCGATTCTGTTTCTCTGTTTGGCGTATTTTTTTGAAACGTCAAGCACGGGCAGCGGCAGAGGGGCGTCCTTCGGGTCGGCGTTCAAAAGCGTGTTCAGCCTCAAGAAACAAGCCTTGTCATTCATCATCGGCGACATACTTTTGCTGCCAGCTGCGGCATGGCTTGCCGCTGACAAATGGAGTCAGGCTACTGATCGAAGTGGGCTGACTTGGTCATGGTGGGTGTTGAGTCTGCTGCTCGGTGGAATTGCCGGCGCTGCGTTTCACTACTTGCTGGACAAACCCGGCTACACCAACCGAGGCTACGCTTCCAACCTGGATTCGCCAACAAAGCTGTTTCACGATTTCGTGTCGTATCCGGTGCTGTTCGGTGGTTTGCTGTATGCGTTCATTCCACTGGTTGGCGCAACATGGATCAACGGTCACACGATTCCGATCGTCCTTTTGATTGCCGGATGGGCTGCCTTGGGTAAAAAGGTTGACGGTGACCGTGCCGGTACTCTCGTACCGTGGGGTCACCCTGCGTTTGACTGGAATGAGCTGAGCGTCCCACAACATTAACCGAATAGGAACTTACCGCCCGTCCCCTGTCGCTCAATGCGATAAGGAACGGGCGGTTTTTTCTTTGTTACGGCTGGTTGCTCTGCTATCGTTGGTCGCGGCAGTCGTGAGTCTCGCAAAAAATGATTCAATTATACCCTGTTCCTCGCCCTAGTAATGTGTATGTTGAATATGCGCGTGATATCATGTACTTTGTTAAATTTTGGGCATGATTTTATAACTTCCGACTATTCATTTTTTTGCGAAGTGTGACTTTGATTAAGGCAAACACCTGGGCTGTGCGTAAAAATGTCGATTTGGGCGTCAAGGGTTGCATTAATCTTGCGGGCTGCGGTCTAGAGGATAGCAGCCGCTACTCAACGTGGTTCAATAGAGCTGGAGAAAGTCTTCGGCAGGTCACCTCTCGTGTTTTTTGAAAGGTGGTAAACTGCTACCAATCGAATCTACCGCGCGCGTCACACGGTTGATTCGCCTTGCTGTGTGATAGACTGGTAACAGTTTATGAGTAAAAAAATCATTGTCAATATGGTCTCCGAAAGTGATATTTCGGTTCAGGGTCATGGCGTTCACACGGCATATGACGAAATGGCGTCCGCGCTAGAACGACGCGATGACGTGACGGTGATTCGCGGCAAATTTAACGAAGAGATCGACTGCGATGTGATTCATCTGCATACGTTCGGCACGGCTGCATGGCGTAAAATGGCGCAAGACGGTCCTAAGAAAGTTGTTTCCGCCCATGTCGTCCCCGCCTCGCTGGTTGGTTCGATCATCCTGGCAAAATACTGGTTATTTGCCGCTCGGATATTCATGCGCTGGTTCTATAACCGCGCAGACAAAGTGTTGGCAGTCTCAAAAACTGTCGCAGAAACACTCCATGAGGAATTATATGTGCCCAAAAGTAAGATTGAAGTCTTTTACAATACGATCGACATGCGACAATATGCGACGACCGATGCCAAAAAAACTGCCGCCCGAAAAAAACTCGCTATTAGAAATGGTGATTTTGTCGTGCTTGGCAATGGCCAGGTTCAACCGCGAAAGCGCTTGGATATTTTCATCAAGATGGCACAAGCGTTACCTGACGTGACGTTTATATGGGTTGGCGGCATCCCTTTCAAACATCTCGGTGCCGAATATGCAAATATGCAGCAGTTGATAAGTGATGCGCCGGACAATCTAAAGGTAACCGGTGTTATTCCGCATGATGATGTGTTTGATTATTTTGCGGCAGCTGATATTTTTTGCCTTCCGGCAGAGCAAGAAAATCACCCGATGTGCGTACTAGAGGCTGCAGGCGCCGGCTTACCTATCGTGTTGCGTGATATTCCCGAATATGACGATACTTTTGGTACGGATGCGCTTCGATGTCGCGATGACGAGTTTGTCGAAGTGGTGTCAAAGTTACGTGAAGACAAGTCATTTTACAACCAGCAGCAGGTAAAAACACAAGCAATTGCAAAGCGTTTTGACAGTAGCGCAGCAGCGACTAAACTCGTCAAATTGTACCGACAGCTGGTATAATAGAAAACATATTATGCGCATTGGCCTTTTTACCGACACCTACCGACCATCCATCAACGGAATAGTTTACGTTGTTGACATTACCCGCAAACACCTAGAATCGATGGGTCACGAGGTCTTTATTTTTTGCCCCGCTGAAGGTGTCCGTTTAGATCGTGACGAGTCCGACGACGACCATATTATTCGCTTCCGTAGTATGAAGGGTGTCTTTTTTGATGACTACAATTTGTCACTATTCTTCCCTGCTGTCGAGCTGCGCCGCATCAAAGAACTTGAACTTGATGTCATTCAGTTTTTTACGCCCAGCCAAGTTGGTTTGATGGGCGTGTATGCCGCGCAAAAAACCGGTGCTGTATTGGTTGCCCAGCATAGTACCGATCTATCGCAGTACATCAAACACTATCCCGCAGTTGTTCCTGGCTTGTTGATGTTGGCACTGACGCTACCGCTGACATTTCGTTTTCACGGTCAAGACGTGCGTGAGGTGATGCGCCTGTACAAACCGCGTCGCGTCGTTGCCGATTGGGGTCAGGATATCGTTGAGAGCTTGATCGCGATGATTTATAGCCGCTGCGATGCGGTGATCGCATTAAGTCAAAAAAGCCAAAAGCAGCTAGATAGCTGGCGTAGTGAATACTGGTTCGATGTGACGACGATTCCGACAGGCGTCAACGCACTTCGAAAACCCACTGACGCGCAGATTGATGCGTTCAAGTCAGCACACGGCATTGCAAAAAAAGATGAAGTTGTGTTGTATGCTGGACGCCTAAGCGCTGAAAAAAATCTGGACATTTTGATACCTATGATTAAAAAAGTGTTACGCCAGCGGCCGAACGCCCGATTACTGTATGTCGGGGATTTCGACTACCGTGAAACGCTCGAGCAGATGGCGCACGATTCAGGTGTTGGTGATCGCATCACGTTTACTGGCGCATTGCCACGTGAAGATCTTGGTGTCGCCTATGCGTCTGCAGATATTTTCGCCTTCCCTTCACTTACCGATACACAGGGCTTGGTATTGCACGAGGCAGCGCATGCTGGTCTACCGTTTGTCATCGTTGACCGCTATGTCAGCGAAGTCGTCCGCGACGGTAAAAATGGCTTTGTTGCGCGCAATAATCCTACTCATTTTGCTGAATGTATTATTAAACTGCTCGAAGATAAAAAATTACGTCAGCAATACGGCGACGCAAGTAAGCATCTGGCTCGACTGTATGGCGAATTCAGCCAAACGAAAAAACTTGAGATTATCTACCAAAACTCGCTTGCTGGTCGCGCCGTAGCGGACAAGTAGCCAAAAGACCGCCCGCGGTGTCATTTGCAATTCTACCTCTGTTATGGTACGCTTATATAGATGATCGCTGATATTACCGTCACAGAAAAAAGTTTTGGCCCCAAGCTCTTAATGAGTGGGATTAAGTTTAGTATCGACGATAATGAAAAAATTGGCGTAATTGGCCGTAATGGCGTCGGCAAATCGACGCTATTTGGTATCTTGACTGGTACGGACAAAGATTTTACTGGTGATGTTATTTACAAGCGCGGCACGGTTGTCGTTGCAACGCAACAGGAACATCACAACATTGGTGATCAGACGGTGCTGCAGTATGTCCTTTCCGGCTTGCCTGAATACCCAGAGCTCAGCCATATTATCGAAACCTACCCTGAAACAATGGGTGACGATATGAAAAAGATTGACGAATATACGCAGGCATTGATGCGATTTGACGACAAAGGTTTTTATCAGATCGAAGAACAAATCGAACGCGAACTTAATAATTTTCAACTTGATGGCGTGGCGCACCGTCAATTCTCTACCCTATCCGGCGGTCAAAAACGTCTGATTGAAATTGTAAAAATTATGCATTCAGATGCGGACCTAGCTTTGATTGATGAGCCAACCAACCACATGGATTACGTGGCAAAAGCGCAGTTTGTCGAGTGGATGCAAAATGCCCGCGAAGGTATGCTGGTGATTACTCACGATCGCGACGTGCTGAATGAAGTCGACCGCATTATCGAACTGAAAGACGGCGACAACGTCAGCTATAAGGGGAATTACAGTGCGTATTTAAAGCAGAATGCCGTCAGTACTGGGACGCAGATGAACGACTTCGAGATGATCGAAAAGCGTATCGTCAACCTTAAGGCTAAGGTGATTGATTACCAGCGCTTGAAAGAAAAATCACGCAACCCAGGCACCATCCAAAAGTTTAAGCGCCTCGAAGAGAACTCGCGAAAAGAGTTATCTGAACTGCAAGCCAAAGAAAAGCCAACATTTTGGATTGACAAAGAATCTGCTTCGAATCTTAACTACAAAGTCGCGGCGCAATATGACAAATTTAAAGCGCAGAATATCCGCATGAATTTGAAAAATGAGGAAAGCCGAAGCAAGCACGTTTTGGTAAACGTTAAAAACCTTAGCCTTGGCTATGGTGACGTGCCACTGTTTGAGAATGCAAATATCGACCTCCGCGAAGGCGAAGCGCTTGAAATTCGTGGTCGTAACGGCGCCGGCAAGACGACGCTGATCAAGGCGCTGCTCGGTGATGCGACAGCGACACGATTCTCTGGTGATATCAGCCTCGATAATCACATGCGCATCGGCGTGTACGAACAAGAGGTTTCACCAACGTACTTTGCTTTACCTTTAGAAGCGGCAATTGAAAAGATGTATCTTGACCGTAACCTTTCCATCTCGACATCAAAAATTCGCAGTTTACTGAGTGACTATCTATTTACAGAAGGCGACGGCAAAACCCCTATCTCTCGTTTATCTGGTGGGCAAAAAGCGCGCTTTCAAATGATTTCGATGCTAGCTGATGACCCGCAGTTATTGATTTTAGACGAGCCAACTAACCACCTTGATCTTCCAAGTATCGAAGAGCTGGAAACGGCAATTAGTAAATATTCTGGCGCTGTATTATACGTCAGTCATGATGGCTTTTTCCGCGACTCGTTGAACGGTGACGTTTTGATGATTGGCAAATAAAAAGTTTTCCAGTAATAAAAAACCACCTCGCATCACGAGGTGGTTTTTTATTAAATCGGACGCGTATTACGCAGCGATAGGTTGGATATTATGCGTCTTAATCGCAGCATCAATTTTAGCCCGGTCAAAACCTAGGACTAATTCGCCGGCAATATCGGTGACAGGAACGCCCTGAAAGTTACCACCGTTCTTTGCCATTAATTCTTCGTAGGCTGCTTTGTCTTCTTCGATGTCTTTTTCGACGTAGCCAATACCAAGTTTATCCAAGTATTGCTTTTCTGTCTTGCAGAATGCACACCATGTCGTGCTGTAGATTGTGATTTGTGAACTGTCGTTCATGTCTTCCCCCTTTACTTGTTACTATATATTATACATGAAATTTATACATGAGGCTGGATTTGCTAGATTAGCCGTAAGTAGTATGGTATCCTTAAGCAAACCTATGCAACAAATTATCCGCCGAGATAGTCCTGGATTTGCCTTGCCATCAATTTTGATCGCCTCTATTATTATGTTGACCGTTCTCGTATCGGCAGTTTCAGCAGCAAGCTCGATCAGTAAATCAGTCGAAGACCAGTACTATTTAAAGCATGCCAAAGAAGCTGCCGAATCGGGTGCGGCGCGAGCGAATGCTTGCTTAAATAAAGATTTAAGCGTAGCTGTATGGTCACAGAATAATTTACCGTTAAAACCCAATACGAACTGTGACGGATCAGTCGTTACAGGCGCTAGTGCGTATGTGCATACAGGGTCAAATTTCCGAACAAAATTTACCGTCGGAACAGTGACTGCGTCCGCGTCACATATCAAAGTGACATCAATCGGCGAAACGGAATTATTTCGCACGAGTAGTCCGAGCTCGGTCCAGGAAACTTATACATATAATTTAGTAACAAATGTTCCACTTAGTGAAGTTACCTCCACGTATTCTTCGAGTGGAATATTCGAAGTGTGTGGCATTATCAATGGCGAGGCATGGTGTTGGGGTGATAATAATTACGGGCAGTTGGGTGATGGGACGCTGACTGACAGTAATGTACCAGTTCGCACATTGCGCGAATCGGGAGCGCTGTTAGGTAAAACGGATAAATATGTCGCAGTTGGTAACTTGACCGCTTGTATTGTCACGACGACTAATGAGATTTATTGTATGGGCCACAATTCCGCAGGTCAGGTGGGAGACGGTACAACAACAAACCGGAGCGTGCCTACGCCAGTTGATACGTCAACTGGCCTTGCTGGGAAAACGATTACCGGAATTGTCGCCAATGAAGGGGTGATGTGTGCGATTGCTAGCGGTGATGTGTATTGTTGGGGTAGTGCCGGTTGGGGTAAATTAGGTAACGGTCAAGCAACGACCAACGCACTTAAGCCGGTGCGCGTATCTATGATTGGGGCTACAGACGGTAAAACGGTCACGGAGATTGCCTCAACGCCACAGTCACGTTCATCCTGCGCCATTGCAGCGGGACAAGCTTATTGCTGGGGTTATAACGACCGCGGTCAACTAGGTGATCAGACAACCACACAGAGAAATAGTCCAGTGCCGGTGTATACGGGCGGTGCTTTGGGTACGCGAACAGTTGTCGACCTTGCGGTAGCGGGCGGTGCCGAGTTTGACGCTGCCGCTGCAGCAGGAACGCCCGATAAGACAAGACGTGGACATGCCTGTGCGGTGACGAGTGATGGAAAGTTGTTTTGCTGGGGCTCTAATCAATATGGTCAAATGGGTCAAGGGACATCGTCAGTCACCGCACAAATGGAGCCTATTATGGTTAATGGACTATTAAGTACGAAGACGGTTGTCAGTACGGCAACCGCATACGCGACGCCATGTGCTTTGACGGCAGATAACCTGATGTATTGCTGGGGATCAAATCACCATGGTGTGGTTGGCGACAATACCACCACACATCGATACGCTCCGGTTGCTGTTGTCGTGCAGAATCCTGGACTTTTAGATAAGACAATCACCTTCATTACGGGTGGTGTCAATCGCAACTGTGCGATTGCCAGCGGTACAACGTATTGCTGGGGTTTGAATAGTCAGGGGCAGCTTGGCGATGGTACCTATACGAGCAGGTACGTTCCGACAGAGGCCATCTTCCTGAAAAAACGTACAAATTCACTTTATTATTAGCTAGCGGCGTTTTGCTGTCTGCTCGCCTGCTTGACGAGTTAGATGCCAGCCGCCGCAGAGCTCGCACTTATACACCGACAAAGTAATGTTGGATTGCACGAGCATCTGATACTCGGCCGACTCTTGGGCTTGTCGCTCGGTACTAAAGCGTCGCTTCTGTTGGCAATTGCTAACAAAGCGAAATGGCTGATAAGATTGTGTTTGGTTTCGGCGTGGCATGTTGGCAAATGACCTCTCTACTGTTATAGTATACTAGTAATGAGCACATCTCAAAACGATGATGACAAAACGCCTACGCCGCCGGATGCCTCGACGGTCATTTTATTGCTAACGACCATTGGCGATACGACCTGGCGCATGTTCGTTCCGACGATCGGGCTAACTATCCTAGGGTTGCTGGCTGACAAGTGGCTACATACAACACCATGGATTATGATTGTAGGAATTATTGCCGGAGCGTATCTGGCGTACATATTAGTAAAGCGTCAAATCAAGAGAGTTAAAGAATAGAATATATGAATCAATTTGCAGCCTTGGATATACACATTAGTCTTGCCGCCGAGACACTATTCAGTATAGGTGGATTTCATGTGACTAATGCGGTATTGATGGGTGTGATGGGCTTGCTAATCTTTCTTGGTATTTTTATCTACGTCACGCAAATGGTTAAAAAAGGCCGCTATAACCGCTTTGTCGGCTTGGTGCAGTGGGCGTTCGAGGGGATGCTCGGCGCTATTGATACGGTTATTCCGGATAAAGTGCTAGCGCGAAAAATCGCACCACTAGCGTTGACGATATTCTTCTTCGTTCTCGTCTCGTATTGGATCAGTATTATCCCAGGCGTCGGATCAATCACATACAATGGCGTTCCGCTTTTCCGAAGCCTTGCTGCCGACCTTAACTTTACGTTTGCCATCGCGATCATTGTCATGGTGATGGTACAGATATATGCTATTGCCCGTCATGGCTTCTTTGGTAATGTCAGGCGTTATATTCGCAACCCGCTGAAAGATCCGATTGGTGCGTTCGAGGGCTTTCTTGAGCTAATAGGTGAAGTGTCTCGCGGTTCTGCCCTGTCACTTCGTTTATTCGGTAATGCATTTGCCGGCGAAATCTTACTACTGATTATCGCAGCGTTGACTAGCTTTATGGCGACCGTTACTTTGCCGTTCTTTATGGCATTCGAACTGTTCATCGGCTTTATTCAGGCGTATGTGTTCTATGTATTGACACTGATCTTTACTGCATTAGCCGTCGATATCCATGGTGGCCACCAGGCACATCCTGAACATTCACATCACCCCGACCATTCCCCTTCTGCTGGCAAACGAAAAACTGTCGCTGCAAGAGAATGATATAATCGAAAATAATTAAAGGAGATATATATAATGGAACAATTAGCATTTGGACTTACCTACGCCCTACCTGCACTTGGTGCAGCACTTGGTGTTGGTTTTATTGGCGCCGGCGCATTGAACGCACTTGGCCGTAACCCAGAAAAACTAAGCGACATTCGTACTTTGATGATCACCGCTATCGTCTTTTCAGACTCACTAGCGATCATCGGTATCGTTGTTGCGATTATCGCGAAATTTATTTAAGGTTTTAAACTCGAATGAATATACTTACACAACTTGCTGCGACTGAACCAGCTTCTGGCGGTGTGTTAGGTGCGCTTGGTATCGACCTATGGATGCTTGTATTCCAAGCAATTGCGTTTCTTATTTTAGTGCTTGTACTTGGCAAGTATGTTTACCCGACGCTTATCAAAGTTGTTGATGATCGACAGGCGAAAATCGAAGCAAGTACTGCCGCTGCAACTGAAGCCGAGAAAAAAGCGGTTGAAGCAAAAGATGTGACAGAAAAGCTGATGAAGCAAGCGCGTAAAGAGGCCGCCGAGATTGTTACAACCGCCAAAGAAGAAGCAGCAGCTGCACTTGAACTGGCTGATACAAAATCAAAAGAACGGGCTGAACGAATCATTGCTGATGCGCATCTGCAGATCAATAAGGATATTGTTGCAGCTAAAAAAGTATTGCATAACGAGACGCTTGAGTTAGTCGCATTAGCGACTGAGCAAGTTATCGGCAAGACGATTTCACCCAAAGTTGATGATGCAGTAATCTCTGCTGCTGTAAAAGGAGCAAAGTAACTATATGGCTGCTCGTCTGTCTCGTCGTAAAATAGCGATCTTTGTCACTGATAAGATACTTGCCAGCAACCACCAGGCGCAGCAGGTTCTGCGTGAGCTCGCCGCTTATTTAGTCACTGAACGACGAACGCGCGAGCTTGACCTGATCGTCCGAGACATCGAAGCAATGCTCGCGGCCAAGGGTACGGTCATCGCTGACATTGCCAGCGCCCGTCCGCTTGATGTGGCTATTCGAGCTGAAATTACGGCGATGCTCGCCGCTAAATCGGTTCAACTGCGAGAGACGATCGACGAAACGCTTCTCGGTGGCGTCCGCATTGACACCCCTGGGAAACGATTTGATGGAACAATTCGACACAAACTAAACGCCTTACGGGCAAAGCAATTATAGAAAGAGAGGAGTACGATGGCAGCAGATATTAAAGTAACGGAACTCGCGCACGAATTACGTAAAAGTATCGCGAATATTGAAGTAGCTGACGGTTTGGAGAGCGTCGGTACGGTCACTAAAATTGGTGATGGTGTTGCATGGATTCACGGCCTTCGAAGTGCTGGTTTCTCAGAAATGCTTGAAATCGAAACAAAAGACGGTATCGTCGAGGCATTCGCCCTTAACTTGATGGAAGATGAAATCGGCGCGGTACTACTTGGTACTGACGTATCGGTTTCAGCAGGCGACACGGTTCGACTAAAAGGCACGGTCCTTGAAGTTCCTGTTGGTCCTGAACTACTTGGTCGTGTTGTCGACCCGCTTGGTCGTCCACTGGACGGCGCCGGTCCAATCAAGACAAAGCAAACTGGGCTTGTTGAGCGCGAAGCAATTGGTGTCATGGGGCGTAAATCTGTCCATGAGCCACTAATGACGGGTATTATGTCTATCGACTCGATGTTCCCTGTTGGCCGCGGACAGCGCGAGCTGATTATTGGCGACCGCCAAACGGGTAAAACAGCAATCGCAATCGATACGATGATCAATCAGGCAAAGCAAAAAACCGGTGTCGTCAACGTCTACGTTGCAATCGGTCAAAAGCTATCTAAGATTGCCCGTCTTGTTGACCGCCTTAAGCAAGAAGGTGTCATGGATCAAACGATTATCGTTGCAACTGGCCCAAGCGACCCAGCGTCGATGCTATACCTTGCGCCATATGCTGGTACTGCCATGGGGGAGTACTTCCGCGACAATAAACAACATGCATTGATGATCTACGATGATCTTACTAAGCATGCTGTTGCCTACCGTCAGATGTCACTTCTGCTTCGTCGTCCACCAGGCCGCGAGGCCTTTCCTGGCGACGTTTTCTACCTTCACTCTCGTCTATTGGAGCGATCAGCGAAACTGTCCGATGAACTTGGTGCAGGTAGCTTGACTGCCCTTCCAATTATCGAAACGCAAGCTGGTGACATTAGCGCCTACATTCCAACCAATGTGATTTCAATCACCGATGGTCAGATCTTTATGGAAACGGATCTATTTTACCAAGGTATTCGTCCAGCGATTTCCGCTGGCCTCTCAGTCAGCCGTGTCGGTGGTGCCGCGCAAACTAAGGCGGTTAAATCAGTCAGTGGTCACCTAAAACTCGGCCTGTCGCAGTTCCGCGAACTCGCTAGCTTTGCTCAATTTGGCAGTGATCTTGATGAAGAGACGAAATCTCAAATCGAGCGTGGTCAGCGTTTGACTGAACTGCTAAAACAAGTTCAGTATCAACCTATGAGTATTTGGGAGCAAGTTGCCAGCATCTATGCCGTCACCAACGGTTTGTTCGACAAGGTGTCAGTCGCTAAGATCAAAGATGCGCAAGTCGCATTGCTAACTCGTCTATGGACAGAAAACAAAGACGATATGCGCACCCTCGAAAAGGGCGACAAACCATCCGATGACGTCCTTAAATTGCTTCATAAGGTTGCCGTATCTGCTGCGAAAGGCTTTGAGGAATAATACATGGCGTCAACGCAGCAACTTAAATCACGGATCCGCTCGGTAAAAAGCACCAAGCAGATTACGAAGGCGATGCAGATGGTTGCGGCGAGTAAGATGCGACGTGCCCAAGAATCGGTCAAGGCATCCGAGGATTATACGAATACTGCAAATGAGCTATTGACGTTTTTTGCCAGCCAAGGTGTGACGGATAGGCATCCATTCTTTCAGGAGCGAACCGTTAAATCGCGTCTATTGATTGTTATTGCCGGCGACAAAGGTCTTGCCGGTGCGTACAATAGCAATATCGCCAAGACGTACATCAATGAACTGCGTGATGATAAGAAAAATAACATTCACACTAAATCGATTGCGGTCGGCCGAAAAGCTTCGCAATATGCCGTGCGCTTAAACCACACCGATATTTTAGGGGTGTACGAAAATCTTCCCGACAAACCTGGCGCGAACGAATTACAGGCTATCTTAGATACAGCGATTGCTCAATTTGAAAGCGGTGTCGTGGACGCGGTTGACGTCATCTATACTAAATTTATCAGTGGTATGAACCAGCAAGTGACGGTCAAACGTATCTTGCCTGCCGGGTTTGACGAGACCGACGTGTCCGATGATGTGGTGAACGCCGTGTACGAACCTAATGCCGAAGAGGTATTGCGTGCGGTATCGTACCGTTTGGTCCTGGCGCAGATATTCCAAGCGCTGCTGGATGCGCGTGCCAGTGAGCATAGTATGCGCATGATGGCGATGAAAAACGCTACCGACAACGCTTCGGAACTAGCAGATGATCTGACGCTAGAGATGAATAAAGCGCGTCAAGGTGCGATTACCCAGGAGCTAGCCGAAATATCAGGCGGCGTAGAGGCTCTTAGTGAGTAAAGACATGACTAATAAGGAGAATATGATGAGTAAAGAACAAACAGTCGGCCACATTATCCAAGTTGTTGGTGTGGTGGTTGACGTCGAATTTAATGATAAAAATCTGCCCGGCATGTATGATGCTTTGCTGATTGAGCATAACGACAAAATGATCACTTTAGAAGTTGCTCAGCATCTTGACGAGCGAACGGTTCGCGCAATTGCAATGTCAAGTACTGATGGCTTGCGCCGTGGTCAAGATGTCACTGCGACTGGTGCGCCAATCAGCGTTCCAGTGGGCGCTGACACGCAGGGTCGTATGTTTAACGTCGTCGGTGATCCGATTGACGGCAAACCTGCGCCAAAAGGCAAACGTGCGTCGATCCACCGCGAACCGCCAACACTTGCTGAGCAAGCCAATAAAACCGAAATCCTTGAAACGGGTATCAAGGTTATCGACCTTATTGCGCCACTAACCAAGGGTGGTAAAGCTGGTTTGTTCGCAGGTGCTGGTGTCGGCAAGACAGTACTTATCCAAGAGCTGATCAACAACATCGCAAAATTCCATAGCGGTAACAGTGTGTTCGCCGGTGTTGGTGAGCGTACTCGTGAAGGTAATGACCTTTACCATGAAATGGCGGAAGCCGGCGTTCTTGGCAAAACCAGCCTTGTCTTTGGTCAAATGAACGAACCGCCAGGAGCTCGTCTCCGCGTTGCCCTTTCTGGGCTTGCGATGGCCGAGGCCTTTCGCGATGACGGCAAAGACGTCCTACTGTTTATTGATAACATCTATCGTTATACACAAGCTGGCGCCGAGGTTTCTGCCCTATTAGGCCGCCTTCCTTCTGCCGTTGGTTACCAGCCAAACTTGCAGCAAGAAATGGGTGCATTGCAGGAACGTATTACCAGTACGAAAAAAGGCTCTATTACGTCCGTACAGGCCGTCTATGTGCCTGCGGATGATCTTACCGATCCAGCGCCAGCAACAACGTTTGCGCACCTTGATGCGACGATCGTCATGAACCGTGCCTTAACTGAAATCGGTATCTACCCTGCCGTTGACGTGCTTGATAGTAGCTCGAACAGCCTTGATCCAGAAGTCGTTGGAGAAGAGCATTATGCCGTTGCGCGTGAAGTTCAACGTGTCTTGCAGCAGTATAAAGAATTGCAAGATATTATTGCGATTCTTGGTATGGAAGAGCTCTCGGACGATCAAAAGCAAACGGTCAATCGTGCTCGTCGCTTGCAACGCTTCTTTGCGCAGCCATTCTTTGTGGCAGAGCAATTTACCGGTGCCCCAGGCGCGTATATCAAGCTTGAGGATACGATTCGTGACGCCAAGGACATTCTTGCGGGTAAATACGACGACAAGCCTGAAAGCTGGTTCTACATGGCCGCTGGCAGCCTTGCTGACAAAAAAGACTAGTTTTATCGACTATGAACAACCCTGTCAAATCGGCAGGGTTGTTTTTTATATCATTCTATGCTATAATATTAGATAGAGTAAAGTACTCGAACCTTGATAGCTTGATTGGAGAAAAATGGCTAACCTAGTTAACCGAGATTTGGACGGCGACGGAGTAAAGGAGCTTGACTGGCTAAGGATACTGAAAGTAGTGATACCACTGCTCATCTTGGGCCTTCCCGCCCTAATGCTCATGAGCAACGTTCCCACTGCGCCACCTGCCGTTGTGGGAATGCTTCTGCTGCTCCTCCAGCTCTGTGGTATATTGTTCTTTCCGCTTATTGCGCCATATCTACTGTTTCGTGCGCTTAAGAACAGCATGGCGGCCAATAAAGAATCCGATGTGTTTGAGCGGAAGAAACTCAAAACACGAGCGCTTTTACAGCTGATCATCGCGATTCTCATGCTGGTATTTGCAACAGTGACGTGGATCATTTTTATCGGCAACTCAATTGCGCATGCCGCGCTAGCTGCATAAGCAACTGGCGAGCCCACGACGAGAGTGGCGGCTTCCCGCTGCCACTCTCGCTCACTTTAATCAAGCTATCATATAAACACTTCCTCGCCAGTGGCGAGTTTTTTTGTTACAATAATAGATATGAATTTAGAACTTGTTACCCTGCTTGGCAAAAAAGTTGACCAAGAAGTTTACGAAGTAATCATCCCGACCGCCGACGGTGAAATTGCGGTATTTCCTGGTCATGAGCCGCTTGTTGGCATTGCAGTTCCAGGCGCAATTGTGATTCGCAAAAATAAAGGCGACAATGATGATAAGCTGGATTACTATGCGATTAGCGGCGGTGTCGTTGAGATATCTCAAAAGTACGTGCGTGTATTAGTTGACGAAGCAGCTGACGGCGATGATATCGTTGAGGTGGAAACCAAAGCCGCGCTCGACCGCGCTATTAAGATGCGCGATACTGCTAAGAATCAAGTTGAACTTGAAAAAGCGCATGAACTTGTCGACCGTCATATGGTCAGACTGAAGGTTGCTGGTCTTCGCCGCCGACATCGACGACCATAGTTTCTTCTTGGCTCAATGGGGCGCTATGTTTACGCAGGGCGGCTACCTCTAAAGCCCTAATGGCAAATGTCACCGTATCAGTAATTCTTTTTTGTAGCTGCATACGATTTTCATCAAAGTGGGCGCTTTGTGTTGATTCAATGTGTGCTCGACTCAGAATTTCACCAGCGAGCGTCGGATTGGTGTGTGCGAAATGCTCCCATCGCTCCATATGGTTCGCATCAAAGATCTCTTCGGAAACAAGGGAGAGAATGTCGTCTTTCTCGACTTTGGGAAGGTGTGACTGGTTGCCTTGCTTCTCCATCTGTATTCAGTATAGCAAATGATCGTATGTCTAGTGTGTAGTTTATAAAAATAGGCGTCATATGTAGTAGGTTTACAAAAAACGATATAGTTGTACAATCATATAGGATAAAGATAAAGAAAGGTTGACCGCATGTCTCATT
>JAQGHC010000016.1 GCA_028289015.1 Candidatus Saccharimonadota bacterium
TAATATGGGCCAAAAAGTTAACCCAATTAGCTTCCGTCTTCAGCTTACCAAAAACTGGGATTCACGATGGTTTGCTGGCAAGCGCGACTTCGCTAAGTGGCTATCAGAAGACATTCGCATTCGTGACATGATCGAGGCTAAGTTCTCATCACGTCCTACAATTGACCGTGTCGAAATCGAACGTTCTGCAAACCTCATTACTATTACTATCCACACTGCAAAAGCTGGTGTTGTGATTGGTCGTGGTGGTGTTGGCATCACTGAACTAAAAGCGAAAATTGAAAAGATCACAAGTCTTCCGGTTCGTATTAACATTGAAGAAGTAAAGCGCCCAGAACTATCTGCAAAGCTAGTTGCTGAAAACATTGCTCGTCAACTTGAACGTCGTATTAACTTCCGTCGTGCTACCAAGATGACAGCACAGAACACAATGGCTGCAGGTGCTAAAGGTATCCGTATCCAAGTGGCTGGTCGTTTAAACAATGCAGAAATGGCTCGTAAGGAAAAGGTGATCGAAGGTTCAGTCCCTCTTCATACTCTACGTGCCGACATCGGCTTTCACAGCGCACGGGCCGTCTTGCCTGGTGCTGGTATCGTTGGTGTGAAAGTCTGGATTTACAAGGGTGAAAGGGCTGATCGATAATGCTATTACCAAAGAAAACTAAATACCGAAAAGTTCGTAAGGGTAAAAATCCTGGACGTGCGACTCGTGGACAATATGTCTCATTTGGTGACTACGGTCTGCAATCACAGTCGAACGAACGTATTACTAGTCGTCAGATTGAGTCCGCTCGTCAGGCGATGACCCGTCACATCAAACGTGGTGGTAAAATCTGGATCCGAATCTTCCCTCATACACCTGTTACGCGCAAGCCACAGGATGTGAAAATGGGTAGCGGTAAAGGTAACCCAGAATTCTTTGTCGCTAAGGTCAAAGCTGGCACCGTATTATTTGAGATGAAAGGCGTTGACGAAGAAGTTGCACGCGAGGCTATGCGTCTTGCTGCACACAAACTTCCTGTTAAGACCAAGTTCGTCATAAGGGAGCAAGTATAATGGCTGACAAGAAAACAACTACTAAAACAACTAAGGTTACGAAAGTAGCCGAAGAAGTAAAGACAATCGAGCAACTGCGCACTGAACTACTTGCAAAGCAAGCTGATCAAATCGCATTGAAGCGCGGACACGCGGCTGGCGAAGTTGCCAACCCAAAGGTCCTGACTTCTACTCGTAAAGAAATCGCCCGACTACATGGCGCCATCCGAGCCCTTGAAATCGCTAGCGAAAAGGAGAGTAAATAATATGGCCAAGACATTGACTGGTATCGTAACGTCGGACGTTGCGGATAAAACTATTACCATCGCTGTTACTAGTCGTGAAACGCATCCTATTTATGGCAAGCAGTACACTGTAACCCGCAAGTACGCAGCTCACGATGAGAAGAATGAAGCGAACAAGGGTGATAAGGTGACTATTTCTCCGACTCGTCCTGTTTCAAAGCGCAAAGCTTACAAACTAGACGAAATCGTTGAAAAATCACGCGGTTCAATTGAATTAAAAGATGACGAGGCAAAGGCTTAGTTATGATTCAACAAGAAACCCGACTAAAAGTAACTGATAACAGCGGCGCCAAAGAAGTTCTTTGTATCCGCGTTCTTGGTGGCACGAGGCGTCGATACGCTCGTGTTGGAGATATCTTCGTGGCTACTGTGAAAACAGCTAACCCGACAGGTATGGTCAAGCGTAAATCAGTTGTTAAAGCTGTCGTAGTTCGTACAAAGAAAGCTATCAACCGCAAAGACGGTAGCACAATTTCTTTTGACGACAACGCCTGCGTTATTATTGGTGATGACAAAAATCCTAAGGGAACTCGTGTTTTCGGTCCTGTACCGCGCGAACTTCGTGACATGGGTTACGCAAAGATTATCAGCCTAGCACCGGAGGTACTATAATATGGCACAACGTATTCAAAAAGACGATATCGTCAAATTGATCAGTGGCGCTAAAAAAGGCACTACCGGCAAAGTACTTCAAGTACTCGCTAAAAAGAACATGGTACTTGTTGAAGGTGTTGGTAACAAACACCGTCACGTTAAACCATCACAGCTTAACCCGCGCGGCGGCAGCAAGGACATTCAAGTTCCTGTTCCTATGCACAAGGTAGCTTTGGTTGTTGACGCGAAAGCAGCAACAACTAGCCGTGTTGGCTACACTAAAAACGCCGACGGTGCCAAGGTTCGCCTAGCACGACAGGCAAACAATAAGGAGATCAAGTAATGGCAAAAGCTACATTGACTGCTGCTACTCCTCGCTTGAAAGCTTTGTACAAAGATCAATTTGTTAAAGAACTACAAGCCGAATTGAATCTTGCAAACGTACACCAAGTACCAAAGCTTGAGAAAATCGTTGTGAGTGTTGGTATCGGCAAGAACAAAGATGACAAGCGTTTTTACGAAGTTGTCAAAAACACATTGGTGAAAATCACTGGTCAAGCGCCAGTTGACCGCATGGCTAAGAAATCAATTGCTGGTTTCAAAATTCGTGC
The DNA here is from genome assembly GCA_028289015.1 of Candidatus Saccharimonadota bacterium. Lineage (GTDB taxonomy): Bacteria > Patescibacteriota > Saccharimonadia > Saccharimonadales > Saccharimonadaceae > UBA6022. The sequence goes on from JAQGHC010000016.1 coordinate 2,546, forward strand.
TGGTATGAACCGTGTCGGTATCAGCGTCACGCTGCGTGGTGCTCGTATGTACGAGTTCCTCGACCGTCTTTCAAACGTTGCATTACCGCGCGTCCGTGACTTTCACGGCATCGGCCCTAAGGGATTCGATAAGGGTGGTAATTATAACTTGGGTATTATTGAACAATCAATCTTCCCAGAACTAACATTCGAAGAAACTCAGGTGCTTCATGGTTTGCAGGTTACTTTCAACATCCGCAACCAAGACGCGACGCACTCACGTGCACTACTTGAAAAATTCGGTATGCCGTTTGAGAAAGAAGGAGGCAAACGCTAATGGCTAAAAAATCAGCTATCGCTCGCGATGAAAAACGAAAGAAAATGATTTTGAAGTTTGCCGCTAAACGCGCTGAACTCAAAGAACTTGGTGATCTAGAGGGCTTGCAAAAGCTTCCACTCAACAGTTCACCAACTCGTTGGAAAAATCGTGACTTCCTACACGGACGTCCACGTGCATACATGCGACGCTTCGGCCTCAACCGTATCAATTTCCGCGAAAAAGCATCAAAGGGAGAAATCCCTGGTATAACAAAGAGTAGTTGGTAGGAAAGGAAACAGATATGTCATTACAATCAACTGACCCAATCGCCGACCTACTAACTCGCATTCGAAATGCGAAGATGGTTGGCAAGACAGAAGTCCGCGTTCCATCAAGCAAATTGAAAAAAGTAGTTGCTGAGCAACTTAAAAAAGCTAAATACCTCACTGACGTTAAAGTCGAATCTGGTAAGCCACGTGACACATTAGTGATCACAATCAACAAGCCAGGTGAGAACTGTAACATTACTGAAATTAACCGTGTCTCAAAGCCAGGCCGTCGTGTCTACGTCGCCAGTGCTGACATTCCACGTGTTAAAAGCGGTCGTGGTATGGTGCTAGTATCTACATCAAAAGGTGTGATGCCGGGCCATGAAGCTGTCAAGCAAAAGCTTGGTGGTGAATTACTGCTTAAGGTATACTAAATGGCGGAGTTCCTGCTTGGTGCCGTTGAACTTTTTCTCTGGATTGCCAGAGGTTTAGCGAAACCATTCAGGACGACGCATGCAATAAAGAATAATAAGAAAGAGAAGTAGATTATGAGTCGAATCGGAAAACTACCAATTGACGTACCCGCAGGTGTGACAATCACGGTTGATTCAGATGTTATTTCAGTCGTAGGGCCTAAGGGCAATTTGACTGTTCCACATCTGAGTGACGTGACCGTTACTCTTGAAGGAACACAAGCACTTGTCGCTCGTAAAGACGACCTAAAGATCGCTAAAGCCCAACACGGCTTGCAGCGTGCATTATTGTTTAACGCTGTTGAAGGCGTAACAAAAGCTTTCTCTAAGAAGCTGGAAATTAACGGTGTCGGTTTCCGCGTAAGCGGCGGCGGACAAGAGATTGAAATGCTTCTTGGTTTCTCTCACCCAGTTAAATACAAATCAATCGAAGGTGTTGACCTTGCTGTCGAAAAAATGACTATTACTGTCAGCGGTATCGACAAGCAAGCAGTCGGCCAGGTTGCTGCCGAAATTCGTTCACTGAAAAAGCCTGAACCGTACAAAGGTAAGGGTATTAAATATGCTGACGAAGTTATTCTTCGCAAGGCAGGAAAGACTGGTAAGTAATCATGGCAAATTTCGCTAAAAAATTACTCAACAAAACTTTGCGAAAGAATCGTGTTCGTAGCAAAGTTACCGGTACTGCTGAGCGTCCACGTCTAACTGTCACTATCAGTAATATGCACGTTAGCGCGCAGATTATCGATGACGTTAAACAGCATACGATTGCCGCAGCAACAACAGTTGGTACAAAGCAAGCTGGTACTGTTACTGAGCAGGCTGCCATCGTTGGTGCTGATATCGCTAAGAAAGCTAAAAAAGCAAAGATTAACGCAGTAGTGTTTGATCGCAACGGCCGCCAGTACGCTGGACGTCTTGCTGCGCTCGCTGACGCTGCCCGCAAGGAAGGTTTGGAGTTCTAATATGGCTGAACAAGCTACTACTAATACTCGTGCTCCTCGCCGCGACAACCGTCGTGATCAAGCGCCAGCCGAGCCAAAGCAATTTGAAGAACTAGTTATTAACATTGACCGTGTTGCCCGTGTGGTAAAGGGTGGACGTCGTTTCCGCTTTAAAGCACTTGTCGTTGTTGGTGACCGCAAAAACAAAGTTGGCGTTGGTGTCTCCAAGGGACAGGACGTGCAGACTGCGATTGCAAAAGCAACTGATGTCGCAAAGAAAAACATGATTACGATTCCTATCGCTAATGATACAATTCCCCACGATGCTGAAGTAAAGGTTTCTGGCGCACAGGTTCTTATTAAGCCTGCGGCTCCCGGTACCGGTATTATCGCTGGTGGTGTTGTCCGTTCAATCATCGGTGTGACCGGTATTCGCAACATGCTTTCTAAATCACTTGGTTCAACAAACAAGGTCAACATTGCGTACGCAACTATCGACGCTCTAAAAAGCCTCGTGCCACGTGATGAATGGCTAAACGCTCCAAAGAAAAAAGCTGCTCCTAAAAAAGCAGTTGCAGAAGAGGAGACTAAATAATGAAGTACAACGAACTTACAGTTACTGCTAACAAAGACCGCAAGCGTAAAGGTCGCGGTATTTCAGCTGGCCAAGGTAAAACTGCCGGACGTGGTACAAAAGGTCAGGGTGCTCGTACTGGTAAGAAGCTACGTGCAATGTTCCAAGGTGGTTCACGCGCACTAGTTCAGGCGATCCCTAAAGCTCGCGGATTCAAAAGCTTGCGAACGCCTGCACAGGTTGTGTACCTTGATCACCTTAACGTTTTCGCTGGTAAAACTGCCGATAACTTTACATTGTTCGAAGCTGGGTACATTGCTACTCCGTTTCACACAGTTAAAGTCATCCTTCGTGGCGAACTAACTGAAAAAGTTACACTAAAAGTCCAAGGGGCAAGTAAAAGCGTTCAGGAAGCTATCGCTAAAGCTGGTGGTACATTCGAAAAAATCGATACACCGCTAAAGAAGAGCACCAAAGAAGCTGAAAAATCTGACAAGTAGTTAGCTTACCTAACTTATTAAAACTCCGATTCACGTCGGAGTTTTTTTGTCGTATTACTCTCATCATGTAGCGGGTTATTTTGCGTATGTTCACTGCTAAAGTAGTACTGAAATATGATACAAAGATTAGCTGACTACTGCCGATGTGGATAAATCAATAGCGTGCACTAACCTATGCCTTGCACCCGGCAGATCGCAATCCCCAGCCCCAGAAAGGGCAGCAGGGTTTTCGACTTTTCGGAGCGAACTATAGTATAATGATGGATGAATTATAGCTACAGATTTAGTAGCCTTGTAAAGAAGAGGGTAGAAAAACACATGAACTGGAAGACAATTTTCCGATCATTCAAGAATAAAGACATGCAGCGACGCTTGCTGATCATTTTAGGTATATTTGTAGCCTATCGTTTGCTTGCACAAGTGCCAGTACCGCTAGCTGAACCAGAGCAATTACGTCAGGTGATCGATAGTGTTATTGGCGGAAGTAGTTTCGGTGGATTCTTGAACCTGCTATCTGGTGGTGCATTAGCACAATTCTCGATTGTACTTGTTGGGATGAGCCCGTTCATCACAGCATCTATTATTACGCAGCTGCTTACTAAAGCCATACCAAAGCTTGAAGAGCTACACAAGGACGGCGAATCTGGCCGTCGTAAGATTAACCAATGGACTCGCATGGTTGCGCTACCCCTTGCGGTCATACAGTCAATCGCTTTCATCTACATCCTTCGTCAATCTGTTGCAGCCGGTAATGTCACGAGTTTGGCTGACCCGACGGCGATGGAATGGATTGTCGCTGTGACTGCAATGACTGCCGGTGCGATGTTGCTAATGTGGATGGGTGAGTTGATCACCGAACAAGGTGTCGGTAATGGTATCAGCTTGATTATCTTTGCAGGTATTATTAGCCAGTTACCAACGACACTATCCACTATTGGTACGTCGCTTATGGACACGTCACAAGGCGCGTTGAGTGTCTTTGGGTGGTTTACGTTGCCATTTAATCCCGTAGCGTTCTGGGTGACGCTAGGCATTAGCTTGATATCACTAATGATGCTATATGTCCTTGTAAAGATCAATGAAGCGCAACGTATCATTACAATTAATTACGCAAAGCGCGTTCAAGGCAACAGTAACTATGGCGGGGTTAAGAGTATCTTGCCAGTAAAGTTGATTGCCGCGGGCGTTATTCCAGTTATCTTCGCCGTTGCCTTCCTGTCGCTTCCTGCGTTTATCGGCCAGGTTATAAAAGCATCCGGTAACCCTGCTTACTTAGAATTTGCAAATAACCTGATTAACTGGTTCCAAGCACCGCAGCCAGGAGCGTTTACCGGTGATTCAATGGGTGCGCTCATCTATCCGGCATGTTACTTTATCCTTGTTATTCTGTTTACCTACTTTTACACCGGTATCGTATTCAACTCGAATGAAATCGCAGAGAATCTACAAAAGCAAGGTGGGTTCGTCGAAGGTGTTCGTCCGGGCATTCAGACAGAAAACTACCTTGCTAAGACAGTTAACCGCTTAGTCTTGTTCGGCGCATTGGCATTAGGATTTATCGCTATCATGCCATTCGGCGCAGAATATATCTTTGCCCAACTAGGGGTAAATGCGGCTAACCTAGCTGTCGGTGGAACAGGGCTGTTGATTGTTGTCCAGGTGGGTCTCGATTCACTACGACAGATTAATTCACGTGCACTAATGGTCACGTACGACGACTACAAGTAAAAAGTTCTTTTCTTGGCGATATGTTTGTGATATAACAATATGTGGTCCAAGTAGCCCTAATCGACACGAAACGATATACACCGTTCGCGCTAAGAGTGAACGGTGTATTTTATTGGAAGGATAGTAAATTGCTCACAGGCCTCATGTCTTATATCGACGATCGACTTTTGGCGTACTATGAAATGAAACGCAACGATGCGCATAACCGTCTCCAGCAGGCGAAGCAAGATCGCGACCAGCTTTTGAGTGGGCGTGCAGCGCTAGTACAGGCTAAGGCCGCACACGAGGTGAATGCTGTTGTTCGTTACCGGCAGGGCTGGGTTAACTGCGCTGAAGCAGAAGAAGAGCTCAAGATTCTTACCGCCCCTAACGGGCGTTTGAGACACGCAACGTATGAAAGATACGGCACTAACTGCGCAAGAGTCAAGCGGCGCATCGCACAGCGTGCTAGCAAGGTGAGTCACCGTTCTTTCGGGTCACGTACCGCCTGATCCATCTCTCTATCCACCAAAGCCGTCAAAGGCGCCCTAACTATGTCATTTCGAGCGTTGTAGCTCTAGAGATGATATTCAGGGCCCTTTGGCGGTTTTTACTTATTAAAAGTATTGATAGCGGCTGCCACTTTGCTGGGTCGCAATGGAAATGATATAATATATTCATCCAATCCTTAGTCGTAATGATTTAGGGCAACCGAGGCACCTTTCATGACAGAGAGATGATGCAATGTTTGATGAGAATATCGAGCCATATGATTTTAACGCACTCGATACAGTGGAATACGATCCTGCTAACCCAGCTAGCTACACGGAAATTACTAATCACGTGCTTAATGATGTGTCGGACTTACAGCAGCAAGCATGGGGTGACGCAGAATCGCAATCGACGAACGATGCGGACGCCTACCTCAAAAAGTACGTTATCGCCCAGTGGCGGTCGTTTGAGGTGGAGCACGCTGAAGATGTTGTTGTTAGACACGGGCGAGGGTTGCCTATCTATAAAGCAGTCATTTTGGGTATTCTCATGCGGAGCGATGAAGTCGATGACGATTTTCTAGACATAGCATCGCAGTATACGCGTGAAGAGTTGCTAAGGAAAATATCCGAAGCTAGTGCGCCGTGGCTGAAGAAGTACAAACTGCGCCTTGACTACGATTCTGAGGTTGAAGATAAACACTTCGTTTGGGAGATATTTATGGACGCGCAGGTCAGCTAGGCTGCAGATCCTAATAGTAAGGATAGGGGGTTGATAAGGTCAGATGCGATTCACTCTCTGTCCTTATCCCTTTTCTACTGAATTAGTTTGGTGGCAAAGTAATAAGTACGTAACTAACTTGACGAATAGGCATGATTCGGTACAATAGGGTTATTAATAAATTCCCCTAAAGCGTGTAGCTTTCGGGAATATATCTAAAAACGCTTTACGCGCGCCCTTCTTTCGTGTATAATCTACTACTGTAACTTATGGCTAGTCAAAAAGAAGTAATTAAATTGCAAGGAAAGGTAGTGGAAGCACTGCCTAATACTCAATTTAAGGTAGAACTTGAGAATGGCCATACAATTATCGCCCACATTTCAGGTAAAATGCGCAAGCACTATATCCGTCTTGTACCAGGTGATAAGGTGGAAGTTGAGTTGACCCCTTACGATCTAACGAAGGGCAGAATTAGCTTCCGCATGCGGGATTAAATTTAAAGGAAACTGGGAGTTGCTGGCCTCATGAAAGTTCGTGCGAGTGTCAAAAAAATCAGTCCAGATGATCAGTTGATCCGACGTAAAGGTCGGTTGACGGTTATCAACAAGAAAAAACCTAAAAATAAGCAAAGGCAGGGTTAAGCATGGCTCGAATAGCTGGAATTGTAATTCCATCTGAAAAGCAAGTGCAGATCGCTTTGACGTATATCTACGGCATCGGTCCACACTTCGCATCGACCATCCTTGCGGCGGCCAATATAGAGCCGACCACTCGGGTGAAAGATCTCACCGAGGCTGAAGAACAACGTTTACGCGAGATAATCGATACTGATTATACCGTGGAAGGCGACCTACAGCGCTTGGTAACAAATAATATTAAGCGTTTGAAGGATGTTGGTGCTTATCGCGGTTTGCGACACAAAGCCGGACTTCCTGTAAACGGACAACGTACTCGTACGAATGCACGAACTCGTAAGGGTAAATCAGTTGCTGTTGGCGGTACTCAAAAGAAAGCGGCGTCTAAGACGTAGGAAGGAAAATAGATTATGGCAGATGCAAAGACTACAACTCGTAAGAAACAGCGCCGATCAGTTCCTTCTGGTCAGCTGCATGTTCAAGCAACGTTTAATAACACGATTATTACGTTCACAGATAAAAAAGGTAACGTACTTGCAGCGGCAAGTGCAGGCGCTTGTGGCTTCCGTGGAAGCAAAAAGGGCACTGCATACGCAGCTCAGGTTGCAGCTGAAAAAGCTGCCGAAGCAGTTAAGGGATCATACGGCTTAAGCGCTGTTGATGTCTTCGTTAAGGGTGTTGGACTTGGCCGTGATGCTGCTGTTCGCGCACTTGGCGGTTTCGAAATTACCGTCGATAGTATTAAAGATGTGACTGGCGTACCTCACGGTGGCGTTCGTCCTCGTAAGGCACGGAGGGCTTAATCCATGGCACGAGATACTTCTCCAATTGTCAAACAAAGCCGCCGAGAAGGCTACGCCCTTCATCCAAAGGCGCACAAAATTATGGCTCGTAAATCTGGCATCCCAGGGCAGCACGCTCATGGACGTCAAGGTAAACAAAGCCTATACGCAATTCAACTTCGCGAAAAGCAAAAAGTTCGTCGTACTTACGGCCTACTTGAAAAACAATTCGCACGCCTAATGGACGAAGCTAACCGCGCGAGTGGTCAAGGTGTCCTTCCAGGTGAGTTGCTTTTGCAGTTCCTCGAATTACGTCTTGATAACGCTGTATACCGTGCTGGTCTTGCGACTAGCCGACGTGCAGCTCGACAATTAGTCGGTCATGGACACTTTATGCTTAATGGTCGTCGTGTAGACATTCCATCAATCCGCTTAAAAGCTGGTGATGCAATCGTCGTTCGTCCAAAAAGTACTAAATCTGGTTACTTTTCTCAAATTGATGATGTTGTTAGCAACTCGGTACAGGGCCCACTTAGCTGGCTAAAAAGCGACGCTAAAAAGCTTACAATCGACGTAACAGGTCTTCCAAAGCGCGAAGAAGCAGAAGCCGAAATTAATGAGCAGCTAATCGTTGAGTATTACTCACGTTAAAGGGTAAGGAGAGAAACAAATGACAAAAGTAATTCACAACCCAGCACTTGCGAGTGTCGATGAGCACAGCGCAACTAGCGCGACCTTCGCTATCGAACCTCTACACGCTGGCTACGGTAATACCCTCGGTAATAGTCTGCGACGCGTTTTGCTTTCTAGTATCGAAGGTGCTGCAATCGTCGCATTCCGTATTGAAGGTGCAACACATGAGTTCACTACTGTTGAAGGCGTTAAAGAAGATGTTGTAGATATCATGCTTAATCTCAAAAATGTTCGTCTAAAAGTCCACAGCGACCAACCGATCGAATTACGTTTAGAGAAAAAAGGCGCTGGTGTTATCACTGCTGGTGATATCAAAACAACTGCTGACGTTGAAGTCATCAACAAAGACCAGGTTATTGCAACAATTGACGATCCTAAGAAATCAGTTGTCATCGACCTTGTTGTCGAAGCTGGCCGCGGTTACCGAACTATCGAAGACAGTAGCGAAGAACGTCTTCACAGCGACATGATCGCTCTAGACGCTGTATTCAGCCCTGTCTTGCGTGTTCGTTACAAAGTTGACAACACGCGTGTTGGTCAAGAAACAAACCTAGACAAGCTCCTTTTGGTTGTTGACACTGATGGGTCATTGTCACCACGTGAAGCATTCGAAGAAGCAGCTGCTGTCTTGGTTAATCAATACACTGCACTTGCCGGTTCAACAACAGTTGAAGCTGCACCTGCACTTGGACAAGTGAGCGAAGACGAAGTAAACGAATTAAACACTTCAATCGAAGAGCTTAATTTAACTGCTCGTACCGCGAACGCGCTCATCAACAACGACATTCGTACAGTTCACGATCTAGTGACGCTGAGCGAACAAGATCTACGCGAACTAAAGGGCTTCGGCTCTAAGGCGCTTGATGAAGTTAAAGATAAATTAGCGGAGCTGGAGCTTTAAGATGCATCGACACGGATACAAAGGGCGCAAGTTTAGTCGCGAACGCGACCAGCGCCGTGCATTGCTTAAGGGCTTAGCAACGAGCCTCGTCTTGCACCACAAGATTGAGACAACGTTACCTAAGGCTAAAGAGCTTGTACGTTATATTGAAAAGATTATTACAAAAGCTAAAAAAGGTGATTTGCATAATCGTCGCCAAGTGATTGCTGCATTGTCTACACAGACGGCTGCATTTAAACTAGTTGACGAAATTGCACCACAGCTAAAGGGCCGTACAAGCGGACACGTACGCGTACAACGCACGCGTCTTCGCATTGGTGACGGCGCTCAACTTGCAACGATTGAATTCGTTGACGAGTTGAAGGCTGCACCGAAAGAGGAGGTGAAAGCGTAATGGTTGTTAATGCTAAAACGTATTCACAAAAACCAAGCGAGATTACTCGCCGTTGGATCTTGATTGATGCCAGTCAAGCACCGCTAGGTCGCGTATCTACTGTGATCGCAAAGTACCTAATTGGTAAATACAAACCTACATACACTCCTCACATGGATGGCGGTGATTATGTAGTCGTTATCAACGCTAAAAATACTGTTGTTACCGGTGACAAAGAAGAAGGCAAAGTTTACTACCGTCACAGTGGCTACCCAGGTGGTATCTCTGACGAAACATTGTCTGAACGCCGCGAAAAGTACCCAGAACGTATCATTGAAGCTGCCGTCAAAGGCATGCTCCCGAAGAACAAACTGGCTGCTGATCGTATGGCACGTCTCCGTATCTTCGCTGGTAGCGAGCACACTCATACTGCGCAAACTCCAGAGAAAGTTGAGGTTAAATAATCATGCCTGAAGGTAAATACTTTTACGGTCTTGGTCGCCGCAAAGCCGCTACTGCACGTGCACGTCTGTACGCCGGTAAAGGTAATGTAACGATCAACGATAAGCCTGCTAGCGCTTACTTGTCTGAGAACAAAGCTATGCTAGCTGAGATCACTGACCCACTTGCGCTTGTTAACAAGCAAAAAGACTTTGACGTTACAATCAAAGTTAAAGGTGGCGGTCTTGCCGGTCAAGTTGATGCGATCAAACTTGCAATTGCAAAAGCAATCACCGTTGGTCACGCCGATCTACGTACTACTTTGAAGAAAGCTGAATTCCTGCGTCGCGATCCTCGCGAAAAAGAACGCAAGAAATACGGCCTACGCAAAGCACGTAAGCGCGAACAATACTCAAAGCGTTAATATCGCTTTACAGACAAAAACTCCCTTCTCGAAACAGTGGGGAGTTTTTGTTTTGCCCCTAATCCACTTGTTGATCATATCTATCAAATGTGTTATAATGATAGAGTAAGGTTATTAGTCGACTAACAGATTGGCGCAATCGTGACCAATACACCCGGTAACGACAATGGATTCTCCGTAGTTCTGGCAAAAGATGTTCGCCCTGCGTCCAGATTTCGTCCTGACGTGATCGCAATGCAGTATCGTTTGGACATGCTTGAATCGACGACAGCAACCGGCATCGCTGAAGGTCTTCGCAGATCGCGTATCTTTGATCTTCGCGAAGAAATCAAGACCGCATCTGCAGAGCGTGACGCTCCATCTGGGGTAGTTCCAGCCGAAAAGGGCACTGACGTGCCCATGTAGTCGCCGCGGCATATGCCACATGGCAAAGCCCAGCGATAACCACCCCGCACTCAGTGCATGTTAAAGCCCCGCTTTCATGCCTAGGCGGGGCTTTTCATTTCATGAACTATTTTAAATATCCTCTTCGGGATTGTCCGTAGGCTTCTTGCCCCAACGGAACTTGGGCATAGGACCTTTCATAAATGATATACCTAGCAGGACTAATATAGCACTGACTACATACATACAGAACAACAGAATCTGACCAGTTGTCGGTTCGTTTGGCTTCATTGGCAATGTAAATACACACGATACTACCATAGCGAGAAAAGCGGCAATAGTTAGCCATCCTTGCCAGGTAACTGGTGTCCAACCCCAGCCGTAGCGACGACGTTTAAACCATAATTTTTCTGATTTATTATTCATATCATCATGATATACCTAGAATTATAAAATCTCAACTATTCATAAGCATTACAGGCATATAATAAAGTCAACAAGAGAGTGATAGAAGGGGGGTGAGTATGTTAGGCGATTCAACGATATACACAACGATAGCGGTCAGTGACATGCAGCTATCAAAAGAGTTTTATGGAAAAAAGTTAGGACTGAACCAGGTTGACGAAAGTCCAATCGGTATCAAGTATGAAAGCGGTTCAGGTAAACTGCTGACCTATCAATCTACAACTGCTGGCACTAGCGAGGCAACGTGCGCTGCGTGGCAGGTTGACGATGTCGAAGCGGTAGTATCAGATTTGCAACTGGCTGGGGTCGTATTCGACAATTATGACATTCCAGGCGCCGATGTGGATGGGCATATATACACGATCGGATCGCAAAAGGCGGCGTGGTTCCATGACCCTGATGGCAATATTCTAAGCATCAGCAGCTAATCAACGTACCATAGCGTCACTTGAACGGTTCAAGGGTAATACCATCAACTAGATATAGGAGTGGGTATAAAAGTTAGTATAAATCACCCTGATGCATTTATAGGAGTTGCTAATCAGAAGCACTACATAGCTTTGTGGCTTTGTGCCACATGGGGCTGTATGCTGATCTAATAGACTGGATTATCGAAGACCGATGAAAAACTAGATATGGGTAAAATTAGCCTCATGCATGTCACTAGATAAGTTAAGTATTAAGCATTGTACATTGCTAGTGTGTCGTCGAAAAAATAAATATTGTCGTTGGTTTCAAGATAACGGCTTATGCTTTATACTTGTTAAGAATATGAAGAAAAAGCAAACAGGATTTACAATCGTTGAGCTATTGATAGTGATTGTCGTCATTGGTATTCTAGCTGCGATCACTATCGTGGCATATAACGGTATTCAAGATCGTGCTCGATTAGCACGCGGTATGGCGTTTGCCTCCCAAATGAAAAAGAAACATTATATGGATACGACCGGACACTGGCAGTTAGATGAATGCACCGGTGGTAACGCCGCTAGCGTTGAAAGTACTGACGAATCAAGAGCTAACGGCACGATAGTAGGTACGCCGACTTGGTCGACAGACACACCGACAGGTACTGGTTGTTCACTGCAGACGAACGGTACGGCCCGCATTATCACCCCAGCTATATTAGGAGCAAATTATTACTTTAAAGCTGCCTGGGTAAAATTTACCTCATGTTCCGGGAATAATAATATTATTTCGTCGCCGGATAGTGGCGGCACTGACGCTCCGTTATTTGCACCTACATGCCGAGTGCGCGCAGGGCACTTTGACGGCACGACTAGTAACTACAGCCGCGTATTGTCCCCCAATACATTAACGACCGGTAAGTGGTATCATATCGCCGTAGAATTCAATAATGGCACGTACCGTTTGTATGAAGATGGCAAGGAAGTAGGAACGTCTAGCGGCCATCTGCCGTTATCACCGGTCTAACCAGGGATAAATATTGGCGCGCATCGCATGGGTAATAATCTTGTTGGCCTGATCGATGATGTTGTGGTCGTCGCCAAATAACACAACACAAAGGGGCAAAGCGTCTACGGTCTAATGACGTATACTAGAGTGCATGTGGGATAAAATTATTCATAGATGGCTGCGCGTACCATATACACTGCATGTTACCATTGATCGGAAAG
>JAQGHC010000022.1 GCA_028289015.1 Candidatus Saccharimonadota bacterium
AATAGCACTATTTATTATAAATGTCAATAGTTAATAAAATTCCCGTAGGTAAACAAAGGCTTGTTGGCTGGGGTGGAGGGATGGCGGTCGCTTCACTTCCTACTTCCGCTTGTTTACAAAATGAGCGAGCTAATTTTGTTGCGCGGCGCTGCACGAACCCCCGAATACGTTTTGCTTTGCAGGAACACTCGGGGGTTCGACCCCGACCACAAGACAAAGAAAATACACCTAGGTCTAAAGACTTAGGTGTATTTTCATGGCTGGGGCGGAGGGATTCGAACCCCCGAATGTCGGCACCAAAAGCCGATGCCTTACCACTTGGCGACGCCCCAAAGCAAGGATAATTATATCATACGGCGGGGTTATTTTGCTAGTAGCTTCTGAAGATCATCGAAAGTGCTAACGGTGGCTACTGATTTATTCGTCGACTTGATTGCAGACAAATACGCCTTTTATGTTCGGGTGCGCAACGTGAAAAAACCTTTGCCAAAAGTAAGGCTGTTTGTATCTCGGCTGTATTCATTACTTCTAATCGTTGCGCATCTAATACCTCTGTAGGCGCCACGACAATACCTAGCTGTCGAGTGATACAATAAGCTGCCACCTGATGTTGGCCGGTGGAGACATACGTGCTAATATTTGATTGCTTTATCTTGGAAAGAAGCCGTTGTGCGCCGCTGGAGACAGTCATCTGTAACCCTACAAAGCCGACAAAAGATAGTTTTTCGTTCTTTTTCAATGTATCTATATTTTTTATTGGACGAGGTAATATTCCGGAAGCGATGGCTATAATAGCCTCGCCTGTCGACGACATGGCATGTAATTGTGCGGTAATTGATTCGCGTTCGTTTTCTGACAAGTCACAGTGTTCTAAGATACGCTCCGGCGTGCCTTTAATTGTCGCATGATAATCTTTTCCGTGATGCCAAACATTCCCACTAAGTCCCGCTTGCTGGTTAAACGCAATACGATGAAACGGCTCGTAGAGCGGCATCGACATAGCATGGGCGTGCACGTAAGATGACAGAGCGATATCAAGGGGATCATCGGATGCATTAATTGCCTTGGTTAAAATAGTACCCATATTACTAGGTGCATGACGCTGCTGCCAAACGGTACTGACTGTTTGCTGCACGTCAAGTAGGACATCTAGTCCATCAATAAAGATAGCAGTAAATCGATTATTTTTTTTACGTCCAAACATTAGCGTTATTATACCAAAAAATCACATGAAATAGTGACTGAAATAATACATACCGCACTGTAAAGTGCGGTATGTATATGGAGTCAAAGACTATTAGTGGATCGCAACCAGTTGAAGCTGCTTTCTGCCTATACCCGCCGTCCATTCGACCACATCGCGAATTTGCTTGCCGACTAAGTTTTGGCCAAGCGGACTTTTGATCGAGATTCGCCCGTCACTCGGATTAGCTTCTAGACTGTCGACTAGCGTATATTTTATTACGCGACCGTTGGTGTCAAGAAGTTCGACAATTGATCCTAGTGCTACCTTGAGTGCGTCACGCTTGCGTGGCAATGGCTTTGCGATGGCTAACGATGCTTTCTTAGCCGTCAGCTCATTATCGATAACTTCTAGGTTAGCTAGCTTTTCAACACGTGCAAGTCGCTCGTCATGACTTTCGGTCTTGTCGATTTCGCGTAAACTTTCAAGTGTTGTCTTCCTATCATTTTCCAGATTCGAAATCTGCTTTTTAAGCTCTTTCATCCCGCGCGTACTTAGATAGATCATTTTGGTGGTTTCCATAATGTGTGCCCTCCTTGTCGTATTGCCTGTTTTAATATAACAATGGTCATAATGTGTAGTTCCGGAGAACGATACTTAACAGACCGTTGTTATTGCTTTCAGTATGCCACGCAATACTGAGCCATAACTTAGAATGGTGAAGCTGTTGTAAATATTACAAAAACTTCGTACGTCCAGGTATTTGCGGTAATTTAGGGGGTGTCCGTCTGATATTTGGCAAAAGGACTTGAAAGGTCGTCATTTGATTGACCGCACTACTCACAGTTAACTCTCCACCATGGAGTTCAACAATCTTTTTTGCCAAAGACAACCCTAAGCCATAGCCGTTTTTCGCGCTGCCCGTTCGCGATGCATCTGCACGATAGAACCGGTTAAAAATATGCGGGAGTGTTTCGGGCGGTATCCCCTCTCCTTCATTGACAACTTGAAACCCTGACATTTGCCTTTGCTTGAGAAGAGTTACGTGAACCGTAGTGTCAGAGGGGCTGTACTTGAGTGCGTTGTCTATTAGTATGGTTAGTAGCTCTTCGACATTAGAATCGTTTGCGAGAACATGCACTTTGCGGCGATTACGGAGCACGATACGCGGCTGCATTTTATTAAAGCGCTCGATGACCATAGCGGTCATTCCACTTAGTTCAATATTCTCGCGAACGATGTTCGCATGATCCAACCGAGATAATTGCAATAATGTATGAGAAAGCTTCGTGAGGCGATTCACTTCTTCTAAATTGCTGTCTAGTAATTCACGCATCTCGTTCTTTGTGATCGAGGGGTCGCGAAGGGCCACTTCCAATTCGATTTTCATGCTTGCTAGCGGCGTACGCAATTCATGACTGGCATCGCTCGTAAACTTTGATTGTGCCTCATGCGCTTCTTCGATCGGGCGTAGAGTGCGCCTGGCAAGATAATAGCTGCCAAATCCGCCCGCGAACCAAATCACAAGATTGGTAATGATTAGCGCACCGATTAAACTGCTCTCGGCCTCGTGGATCTGCGCTTCACGAATGATATTAAAGACGGCCGAGTCACCAGGAAAAATAGCTGGTGTTGACTGCTGAAGATTGGTGATGCGTGCGCCAACTTCTGAAAGCGCGATAGAGTAAATAACGACACTAAAAAGCAGGCTGATAGATACCAGGATAATGACGTACCAGACCGTAAGCTTTAGTGTTGCGGATTTAAACATATAGTATTATTCTACTCGTCTGCTTGTAGTTTGTATCCAAATCCACGGATCGTATGGATTAATGGTTTGTCGAACGGCTGGTCAATTTTGTTGCGAATGTATTTGATATACACTTCAACGGTATTAGGAAGTACGTCTGCATCATAATCCCAAACGTGTGATATGATCGTACTTTTTGGTAAAGGGCGGTTAGGATTACGCATCAAAAATTCTAATAATGCAAACTCTTTGCCGGTTAAATGAATGGGTGTGCCAGCACGCTTCACTTCGAAGGTGACGGTATTGAGCGAAAGATCACCTGCGGTAAGAATGGTTGCGTGCTGTTCGGCAGGTCGACGCAACAAGGCACGAACGCGCGCAAGTAATTCTTCTAGTGCAAATGGTTTCACGAGGTAATCGTCTGCGCCGCTATCGAGGCCTGTCGTCCGGTCATTAACGCTGCCAAGAGCTGTTAGTAGCAGTACGGGTGTATGGATTTTTGCTTCACGCATTGCTTTGATAATCGAAATACCATCGTGCTGCCCTGGAAGCATACGGTCAATAACCGCTACGTCGTACGGTTCAGTCGTTGCCATAGCATACCCCTCATCTCCATCGTAGGCGACATCGACCGCATAGGTCTCTTGCTCGAGCGCTTTTTTAAGTGCTCGAGCGATCTTATGTTCGTCTTCTATAACCAAAACTCTCATACAAATATACTATATAACTATACTGAGAGTCCGCTTAGGTGTCGCGGTGTTGATAGTGAGAGCTCCAGCGCTCCATGTCGCGAATAATAGGCAATAGTTCCATGCCTTTTTCAGTTAAATGATATTCGCAACGGGATGGAGAGCTGGTCGCTGTCTTTTCGATAATGGCTTCTTGTTCCAAATGAGCCAAACGGGCTGAGAGTGTTCGTGGGTTAATGCCGCCTACTAGTTGCTGCAGATGGCAAAAACGGACAGCTTTTTCGTTTGCAAGAAAACGTATTAGTTGAGGTGTCCATTTGTCGCCTAATATGTCGGTAGCGGCTTTGACGCACCCAATCGTTTTTTCAGCTGTAGTCATATACTTATTATATATTTTGTATAGTATATTGTCAAAATTTTTTGCCTGACTGGATTACCCTATTTCGTGGGTAGTCATAAGCAGCTTGATCAGATGCAGCCGGTGCGTTACACTATTGATATGGTAAAAAAAGCACCTCAGTCAAAAGTAAAAAAGTCCGACAATCATCGAGTTGATTATTACCCAAACCGAATGGGCCTCACGGTGGCAGCTATTGCGGCAATAACCCTCGTCATTCTTGGTTTAATTGCCGTTTACAGTTAGTGCACGAATCAAGAGTAAAAATACATCACTATCGACGTGGTGTATTTTTTTTCGTTGCGAAGATTGACTTTAATGACAATATTTTTGAATATTCAAGGGCACCGTAACGGAACATGCGGATTGCAATCGCCAGAACAATGGCTGCGCTAACGCCCAGTACGGCGATTCCAATCAGTGCCTCTGGGATAGTCAAATTGCCTACAGCATTTCGAAGCATCAGTGGTATCGGTGCGGTAAGTGGAAAATAACTAAGGAATGTCACGATCGATGAGTGCGGCGCAGAGATGAATAGCGTGAACGCGTACAACGGTCCAAATATCAGCATCATAATCAGCCCAAAAAAGCCACTCGCTTCACGCGCTGTCGGTACTGCCGAACCGATAGCAACTAATAGACCCGTAAATAGTAGGAAGCTGAGTGCGAAAATGATTGCACCAACGGTAATGCGCACCGGATCAAGTGGTAGATTAGCGAGGTCAATATTTGGTAAGGCGAGGACGTCGCCAAACTGGAGGTAGATGACTAATATCGGGATTAATATGATGACAATCTGGATGAGCGCCAGAATAATCAAAGATAAGATTTTTCCGATAATTAGCGTTCGTGCTTTGATTGTCGTTAAAAGCATTTCGATAACCCGGTTCTCTTTTTCTTCGGTGGTACTTGTGAGCATTTGACTACCAAACATCGTCACTAAAATATAAAAAAGTACTAAGAATAATCCCGGTGCGATTAGCTGTTTAAACCCATCGTATTCGATACCGTCTTTGAATGTTACGGATGAAAAGTCAACTTTATTTTTTAAGATCGCAACAGTTTCGGTGTCGACGGTTGTCGCAATTGATTGGTTCAATAAGGCATCGGCCGTTCCCTGGTATCTGCTATTATCAAACAATCCTACGTCTTTGGCGTATACTTCTACTTTTTGTTTATCTAATTCTGACGGATAGTAAAAGTACGCATCTAGTGAGCCGTCTTTTACTTGCTGGATGCCTTGCTGCTTGTCCGTAAGTGTCTTTGCGCCTAGCTGTGTTATAAGCTGGGGGGTAATTGCATTGGATTCGTCGGTGATTGCAAGTGAAAACTTTTGGTTTTGCGTATCAAGTGTCGCTTGTTCTGTCGCCTGATTTGAAAAAAATATTATCGCAAAGACAACCGTAATGACAACAGGAAACGAGAGGGCTGTTACCCAAAACGTTTTCTTTTTTAATGTGCGGACGACTTCGAAAGAAATAACCGTGTTTAAATTATGCATGATTACTCCTGTTCGCTTTCCGTATGGTCGCCATAAATTTTTACAAAAATGTCATCAAGCGATGCGCCTTCGTGATCTTTTTTTACGTCTGCGATAGTACCGTATGCGCTAGGCCGGCCATCTTTAAGCAAAATGATTCGGTCACATAAGCGTTCAACCTCTTCCATTTGATGGGTGACAAATATAATCGTTGCGCCTGCCTTTTTGTGCTCTTCGATAATATTCATTAGTAACCGGCGGTTAATCGGGTCGAAGCCTTTTGTTGGCTCATCAAGAATCAGCAGTTCTGGATTGTTCATAATTGTCACGCCTAGCTGTACTTTTTGCTGCTGGCCGCCTGATAACTTGTCGAGTCGTGTTTTCGCCTTCTCACTGAGCCCTACTCGTCGCAGGTAGTCGAGTGACCATTTTTCGGCAGCACTGCGAGTCATGCCTTTAAGTCGACCAAAATAAATCATGACAGTCATGACCGTTTCTTTTTTGTATAGTCCACGCTCTTCGGGGAGGTAGCCTAATCTTACGCCGCCATCAACCGCATAGGCTTTGCCATCAATTGACAAGTCGCCACTAGTAGGCTGATAAATACCTAAAAGTGCGCGGATAATTGTTGTTTTGCCTGATCCGTTTGCACCAAGTAAGCCAAATGTCTCGCCACGCTTAATGTCAAAGCTAAGGTCGTCAATGACAGTGTGGGTATCAAACTCCATACGAAAATGATTGATTGTGACAAGCGAAGGTGATGTGGGCATAAGATTAGTTCCTGGGATTATCGGTAATTAATAAACTGCAGTGGAAATTCATACTCAGTGCTACGAAGTAGGGTAATGACATCTTGCAGATCGTTTTTACTACTGCTGGTGACACGCACCATGTCACCCTGAATTTGAGTTTTTGTTTTTGGTGATTCTTCGCGCAGCTGTTTAGTGATTTTTTTTGCATCGTCTTGAGACAAGCCTTGTTTGAACGGGATTTCCCAGGTTGTTTTTAAATTTGCTTCAACAGGCGTCTTACTAAGATCAAGTACCTTGGAGCTTTGCTCTCGCGTCGCTAATTTCTTGCGGACAATATCGAGCACTGCGTCGCATTGCCACTGCCCTGCGCCAATAATTTTAAAACCTTTTTTGTCATCAAGCCATTCGATGCTGGCGGGTGTACCTTTAAAATCGTACCGAGTGCCGATTTCGCGCTCGGTGCCCGCAAAGACGTTGTTCATCTCTGCCTTGTCGAAATCTGAAACTATATCAAAAGAAAATGTTGCCATGTATATATTGTATCACGCAGCCTTTAGAGAAAAGTGCGGAAGATAGTTAGTTGCACGCCGCGTTACAAACGCCCCAAGCCTTGTAGCGACAACTTTCGGCCTGCTATCTATCTCCACAAGATCAGGGTATGCCGTTTCGCGCTGTGGTATAGCAATAAATTCATCAAGGGCCGATCGATAATAAGAAAAGCGAGCACTGAATTTGGTACGCAAGTACTCTTCGGCAATCGTGTCATGTTCACGGTAGTTGATTCGCTCCGGATGCCGTGCTATGTCTCCGCGTCGCAGCGGAAATGTGCCATATAGCTCGGTCGTATGCTGAGCGGCTCGCACGAGATTAAGAAGCGCTTCGCGCGCAACAACATGATCTTCGATATAGTCAAACATTACTTTTTGCGATGGCTTTTGCGGCTTATCGAAGCGATCATGCCACGCGTTGTGAATTTGCCGAGGAATGCGTGCCAGATTTGATTGTTGTTCTCGAAATAAATACGGTATCAAGCTGTCGTCGTTGTTGAATGGCTGGTAGTCGGCTTTTGTGAAATACGTATGATGATTGTCGGGCTTTAATTGCTGGTCATTCTGGTCGATTTTCCATTCGTAATCAGACCAAAACATTTCCTTTAGTTCGGCAATGACATCTGGAATATCGACGAGACCTTTACTGTCGGTTGGATGGGTTTGGTATTTTTTGCTGGGACGCATTAGTCCAGTAGAGAGATCGAGCCATTTATCAGGTTGGCGCCAGGCTTCGGGTGGTGGGAGGCGGCGTGACAGCGGTTGTGGTTCTGCGCGATACTCCCTGTACACAATTAGTTTCCTCGCCCTGTTTCGTAAGCCATATCAGTCATGCTTATGTTATAAAGCATTTGTTCGACGCTTGCAATACTATTTCTGAGTGGATTCTTCGCGGTTTGTTTTCAACATGTCGGCAAACCAGATTAGCTCGGTAAAAAGTTTCGTGAGCTGCTTCTCATATCGTTCTTTATGCACATCTTTAATAGAGTGGTCGTCATTGAAAATAGTTTGTACGTACGGAAAATACATGTCCCAGCTCATAGCAACAAGACCAAGTTCACGGATCGCTAGGCAAAGCTGTTCAACGGCACGGACTCCGCCCCAGTTACCGTTGCTGACACCGGCGATTGCGACGGGTTTGTGATTGTAATTTGCTAATTCGCTGTCGAGCATGCGCTTGAGGCTGCCAGGAAAACTGTGATTATATTCAGGCGTCACAATGAAGAAGGCGTCTGCATTGCCGGTGATTTCGGTATAGCGCGGATCCTTCCCTTCAAGATCGTTACCGTCGCCGTCAAAATGAAAATCAACTGGATCAACAAATATGATTTCGACGTTCGGGAGCCGACGGCCAAACTCGGCAATGTAATACGCAGCGTTGATGGATTGGCGTTGCAAGCGTGTCGTTCCGCCAAGCACGGCAATAGTCAGTGGTTGATGCATAGATTCCTTTCATATGATCTGTTTGCTTTAGTATACCGCATGTCCCTTAACAGAGATAAATATGCTACGCTAGTAAGTATGAGTTCCGCACTGACATTTGAAATACATCAGCGACTTGAGGGCGCTTTAGCGCGCGCTGGCACTATAACGACGCCGCATGGCACGATAAAAACACCTGCGTTTATTCCGGTAGGAACGAAGGCGACGTTAAAGTCATTAACACCCGAACAACTAGAGGCGGTTGGCGCACAAGCGGTACTTGCGAATGCATATCATCTGTACTTGCGCCCTGGATCAGAGGTACTTGACCAGGCTGGTGGGCTGAATACGTTTATGAACTGGAAAAAGCCGACATTTACCGATAGTGGTGGATTCCAAGTGATGTCACTAGGTGTCGGCTTTAAAAAAGTGATCGATATGGACGGCAGTAAACTAGAAAAGCCTTTGACTAAAAAAGAACGTCTCGCATGGATCGATAACGACGGGGTGACGTTCAAGTCGCATCTTGATGGCAGTCGCCACCGATTTACACCCGAAATCTCAATGCAGATACAGCATCAGATCGGTGCGGATATTACCTTTGCTTTTGATGAGCTGACGACGCTACATGACTCGTACGAATACCAGGTTGAATCACTTAACGAGCGTACGCATCCATGGGCGGTTCGTAGCCTGGCTGAGCACAAGCGTCTGAATGAAGAGCGGGCGCACCGCCCGCCACAGGCCTTGTTCGGCGTTATTCAAGGCGCGAATTACGAAGATCTGCGCCGAGAATGTTCACGCTATTTAGGCGGTATGGACTTCGACGGATTCGGATTGGGTGGTGCACTGACGAAAAATAACATTGGTGAAATCGTCGGTTGGATGTCTGAAGAATTGCCCGAAGATAAGCCGCGTCACATGCTTGGCATTAGCGAGCCTGATGATATCTTTGCGTGTATAGAAAACGGTGCTGACACGTTCGACTGCGTATCCCCTGCCCGCGTCGGACGAAACGGTGCATTATATACACGGGATGGCCGCGTAAATATTACCAATACGAAGTACAAAACCGAGTTTACATCGTTTGATGAATCGTGTGACTGCTATACGTGCCAAAATTTTACGTGTGCGTATTTGCATCATCTGTTCAAGGGGGGCGAGCTTTTGTCTAATACGCTCGCAACGATCCACAACGAACGATTTATTATTCGCTTGGTTGATGATATCCGGGCAAGTATTACTGATGGTTCATTCTTTGATTTCAAAGAGAATTTCCTTAGTCGTTATTACCCCATTGCTCGCAAGTAGTGGTATAATTACCTCATATGAAAGTAAAAATCGAGATTGATACAAAAACCTTTGTTCGCTTTTGGCTAGTCGTTATTGGCTTTGCGTTCGCAATTTTAGCAATTTACAGTGCACGTACCGCCCTTATATTAATCGGCGTGGCCTTCTTTTTAGCCCTTGCGCTTAATGCACCTGTTAGCTATTTGGCGAAGTATCTGCCAGGCCGCAGCCGTGTTGGCGGCACGGCAATCGCCTATGTTATGGTGGTCGCATTATTGGCTTCATTTGTATTCTTCGTTGTTCCGCCAATTACGCAGCAGACGGTAAAATTTGCCGAGAGCGTGCCGGGATTAGTGGATAATGCAACCGCTCAATCGCAAAGTTTTAGTTACTTTGTCGATAAATATAATTTACAGCCGCAAGTTGATCGGGCAGTTAATTCGATAAAGGACAATGCAACTGGCTGGGCTGCGCGTGCCGGGCAAAATATATTGAATGCGCTCGGTTCATTATTGTCGCTTATTGTGTCAACGTTGCTAGTGCTCGTATTGTCGTTCTTGATGCTTGTCGAGGGTCCAATGTGGCTGAGGCGTATCTGGAAAGTGTACAACGACAAGGATCGTATGGAACGCCATAAACGTCTGGCGAGTAAAATGTATAATGTCGTAACCGGGTATGTAACTGGCCAGCTGACCGTGTCGGGCATTGGTGCGGCACTTGCGGGTCTCGTCGTCTTTATCCTGAGCCTGTTCTTTAATGTCCCTGCGAACTTGGCATTGCCGACGGTTGCAATAGCGTTTACACTATCGTTGATTCCTATGTTTGGTGCAACTATTGCAGGTATATTAATATCACTGCTGTTACTGTTTAATGATACGACTGCTGGCTTTATTTTCATCGTGTACTTTATTCTTTATCAACAAGTTGAAAACAATTACATTTCGCCGACCATCCAGTCGAAAAAAGTCGAATTATCAGCGCTGGCAGTGCTTGGGTCTGTGACGATTGGTTTATACGTGTTTGGTCTTGCTGGTGGTATCATCTCGATCCCAATCGCAGGCTGCATTAAAGTGCTACTAGACGATTACCTTAATCGTGCAAAAGATAATCGTGAAAACAGCGAAAAGCCACTCGCGAAACTCGTTAAAAAGATACAAGGCGAAAGTTAGTTTTCGCCAAACCTAGCAAATAACCCCTGCAAGTATACGCCTGCGGGGGTTATTTGCTTATTGCTCGTCTTATCGCTAGAGTAAAGGTACTGGACGACCTATTTATGCGGCGTCGTCGGCATATTCCCAGATTGTACCGCCGTTTGTATCTTTGACGACGATACCCATTGCGGCTATTTGGTCACGGATTTGGTCCGACTCTTTCCATTTCTTGTCATCACGTGCTCGTTGGCGTTTGATGATGAGCTGTTTGGTCTCATCGTCGATATCCGGTGTGGTTCCGATTAGTTGGAGTCCCAAGATTTCATCGATTGTTTCAAGTACGCGTACTAGGCCATGCTGGTGGATGTCGCCCAGGCTCTTACCGTCAAACTTTGAGAATGCTTGGTCGACAATGCGCAGCGCCTCCGGGGTGTTAAGATTATTATTTAGCGCTTCGACGATGGCCTGTGAGGTAGCGAGTAGCGTAATTGCCTTATCACTGTCGTCGGTTAATGTGTCGTGCGTTTGATGGCGCAAGGCGGCGATGTTGCGCCAATGATAACGGCGGTTCTTGGCAGCGGATAGATTATCGAAGGTGAAATTGCTTTCGCTGCTGTATTGGCTTTGCAGGACGAAAAGACGGTAATCAAGTGGTGAGTAGTCGCGCTCCGCTAAATCTTGCAGAGTATACCCGTTACCTAGGCTCTTGCTGATCTTTGTGCCATCGGATTTCAGGTGGTTGTTATGTAGCCAGTAGCGAGAGAATTGCTGTCCGCTTGCGCTTTCACTTTGCGCAATTTCATTGGTGTGATGAACGGGAATATGGTCGATGCCGCCGGTATGTATATCGAGCGTCGGACCTAGGATAGACATCGACATCGCCGAGCATTCCAGGTGCCAGCCAGGAAAGCCCATGATCTTTTCGTCAGAATCGTCAGGTTGGGGTAATTCCAATAGGTCATCGGGAGTCTCCCACTCCATATCTCGTTTTTCGTTTGCCGGTGTGAATTTCCATAACGCAAAGTCACTTGGGTTACGTTTGTCGGTATTGAATTCGACACGCGCGCCAGCCTTTTGGGCCGCTAGATCAAGGCCTGCAAAGTCCGCATATGATGGGAACTTGCTGGTATCAAAGTAAATGCCATCGTTAATTTGGTACGTAACCCCTTTTTCTTTTAGAATGCGTACCAGTTCGAGTTGCTGGGGGATAAATTCTGTCGCCCTGGTGATATGTTCAGGCAGTAACAAGCCTAATTTTTCCATTCCGGCCAAGAAATCTTCCGAGTACATTTCAGCGACTTGCCAGGCGGTTTTACCTTCGCGGCGAGCGCCTTTTTCCAGCTTATCTTCCCCATCGTCGGCGTCACTGGTGAGGTGGCCGACATCTGTAATATTCATGACACGCTCCACGTCGTAGCCATTCGCCAGTAGTGTGCGAACCAGGATATCCCAGTAAATATATGCCGCCCAGTTACCGACATGTAGGTAATTGTATACGGTTGGCCCGCACGTATACAGTGACACTTTTCCCTCTCGTTGCGGAGTAAATGTCTCAAGCTTCTTGGTGAGTGTGTTATGCAGTTGCAGTGTCATGTACTTTTAATGCCTTGTCTGTTGCGGTTACTAATTCTGCCACAATTGTATCGTAGCTTTCGTACGCGCGAAAGCCCGCAGCGTATTTATGTCCACCGCCGCCGAAGTAGCCGGCGACCTGTTCGGCGATTGGCGTATTCGAACGGAGCTTGCCTGTGATTTTGCCGTCAGGATAGGTTTTGATCGCAACGCCAATTTCTACGCCTTCGACTAAACGCATTTCATCCAACACCAAAACGCTTGGATTGTACTGGTCGCTATATTTCTGAATATCTTCCCATGGGATATGAACGATAGCCAGTTTGCCGTCAAGCAGGTACTCGATACGGCTGATTAGCTCGCCTTTGTACTCAAGGATTTCAGGTGATTTTTTCATGAATTCACGGCGGCGGTCTTCGATTGTTGAGGCTTTTGCTCCAAGTTCAGTTAATTTGCCGGCGATGTAGTAGGTGTCAGCGGTGACATTTTGCGTCGACAGCCCCAAGCTATCAGATAAAATAGCAACTAGCATGCTCTCGGCAGCTTGCGGATTGATACTCCAGTTACTTTGCTCGGCGAGCGCATATATTACTTCACTTGTGGCCACTGCATCTGCTGATAGCATAGTGTGATCAAACGAAAGATTAGATTTTGTTGTGTGGTGATCTATGACAAGCACGGGGTGTGACTCTAGGAAATGCCGAACGCCCGATGTTTCGAGTACCTTTGTAATTAAAACGTCGGCTGCTGTATCGACGATAATGGCTAAATCGGCCTTAGAGTCGAAAGTTGATACGACACGATCCCATCCCTGAATGTAACGCATATACTTTGGAATTTCTACCGGGCAGTACATGACGACTTCTTTGCCCAGGTCGCCGAGAATTTCTTCGAGCGCAATCGAGCTGCCTAGTGAATCTCCGTCAGGGTTTTCGGCTTGGATGACAATAATTTTTTTCGCGTCTGAGATAAGTTGTTTTGCTGTGTCGAACATCCTATTATTATAACAGAGGTATTGGCTGGCACAGACATAACCCTCGTCGATTAAAAAATACCCAACAATTTCAAGAGAACTACTATGCCAACGCCACTAATGACGGCGTAATTAATATACCGTCGTCGTCGCTTTGTATCGATCGAGTCACTGATTGCTGTCAAATCTGGAATAAGTTCTTTACCTGACAGAATCCCCAATGCTCGGGTTCGCAATTTTTTGGAATGGACGAACAGGAATATGGAAAGTGCAGCGCTCGCCAAAAGGATTGGCACGAAAATGGCAATGACTAGCAGCGCCATGACACCAACGGCCGCGTTCTGGTCACCATCGGGATAGGTATATAATATATTCATCCTATGCGTAAACACGATTGCTACAATAACGGTTAGCATTGTAATGATGAAAGCGAGGATGGTGTAGGTGCGACCGCGAGAGACAGTAGTTTGATGGTATATAGCTTTTGCGGCCTCTACCCTTGCACGTTCTGCCTGGTAGTCATTTATTGTAGGGTTTGGTCGTTGCTGATTGTCGTTCACGAGTATCTCGATTCTTCGTTATGCTATAGGGTGCGTCGGCCTTCAAGGGCGTGCGTCAAGGTGATTTGATCGGCATATTCTAAATCAACGCCAACAGGTAGGCCACGAGCAAGGCGGCTCATTTTAATGGTAATCCCTTGGTCTTGAATATGTCGCTGCAGAAACAACGCGGTTGATTCGCCCTCAACACTTGCGTTGGTAGCGATGATGATTTCTTCTACCTCATCCTGGATAAGTCGCTTTAATAATTCTGGGATATGGAGTTGCTCTGGCCCTATTCCATCGATCGGCGAGATTGCACCACCCAAAACATGATACGTGCCATTGTATTGCCCTGTGCGTTCCAGAGCGATAATATCTAACGGCTCTTCGACAACGGCAATCAGCTTTTTATCACGACTTGTATCGCTATATAGTGACGACACCTCTTCATCCGCGTCGATTAGTGCGAACGTAATCGGGCATGTTTTGACGCCACTATGAAGATTTGCAATGGTCGAGGCGAGCTTATTGACGGTATGATTGTCGCTACGTAGCAAGAAATAGGCGTAGCGCTCGGCTGTGCGAGCGCCCACGCCAGGAAGACGTCCTAATTCATCGATTGCGCGAAGGAGCGCTGCGGGAAGTAGCTGCGCCACAGTAAGACCTAAAGTCCGAGGTTGCCTAGGCCGCCCATTAGTGGCTTCATTTTTTCTGCGGCAACTTCTTGTGCTTTGGCGAGACCGTCACGAACGGCAATTTCAATCCAATGCTCTAGTTCAGAGATGTCGTCAAGGTCGACAAGTGCTGGGTCAATTTTAACGCTTTTAATTTTTAGCTCACCGTTAATTTGCACGACGACAGCACCGTCGCCGGCCTCAACTTCAATAATTTCTTTTGCTAGCTCTTTTTGAGCCTTGCGCAAGTCGTTTAACATCTTAACTTGATTAAATGCCATCTTCTGTCTCCTCTGTCTTGTTTATTCTATTAGTATACGTTATTTCGTGTCGGTTTTATAGATGTAAAAGCGATCAGCGTTGGCGGAGCGTGCACTGGTAATGATGCTGGTCGGCGCCGTAATCGGGTCTGTTTGATGGGCGGAATGACTGACGATGGTTAGTGGACTTTGGGTCGCAGGGCGCTCTGACACGACGCTGACGTTGCCGTACTGGCCAGCAACAATTTCATAAAATGGTCGTTCTTGGGCGCTGACGAATAGTGTGGTAGTCACGCGGTCTTTCTTGTCTAGCTGAGAATTTATCAGCGGTAAATCTTGTGAAAAATAGGAAACAGTGCTTGGATTGTAGGTGTAATTATAGACATAGCGACTAATGCCTGATATGAACATTCCGCCGATCAGTATGGTGAGTGGAATTAATCCAGCGATGCGTGCGTACGGATTTTTTGGGAATAGCTGGTACCAGCTACGGAGTAGTGTGTTAATCCCCATCGCCATCAGTAGCATTGCGGGTACGAATGTGATCGTACTAAAGTCTGGGTTGATGA
This sequence comes from Candidatus Saccharimonadota bacterium, assembly GCA_028289015.1. Lineage (GTDB taxonomy): Bacteria > Patescibacteriota > Saccharimonadia > Saccharimonadales > Saccharimonadaceae > UBA6022. The sequence continues at coordinate 15,253 of JAQGHC010000022.1, forward strand.
GTAGCACTGGGAGTAATAGTACTGCCCATGCAGTAATGATATAGCTTCGGGCAGTATAGTTGGTTGTTGTCAGGCGAATAATTCCAAGAACAATCAAGACCATCGAACCAAGACTATAGATCGGTGACATTACGACACCTGCAACTGGTGTGGCGAAACTAAAGTATTGCTTTAGTAGGATAAAAAGGTTATTTGTAATATCCGGCATTACTTCGGGAATACCGAGTAACGTCATACCGATGCTTGGCTCCTTGACGATTCCGTATATTAACGGAGCCAAGGCTAATAACGCACAGAAACTGGCGGTAGCTATTTTTATACGTGCCTTCAGTAGTCTTCGTACAAGAAAGCGCAGGTGTGGGTGGAGGATAACGGCGCTGGCGAGCGCGACGATTATGTAAATACTTAACGGCGTATACAAGCTAAGTGCGGCAACGCTAAATAAAACGATTTTCCATAATCCCATATATTTAGCTTGCCGGGATATCATCATTGCCGCGACGAGTAGCCATACCGACCAGAAAATATACACGATACTTGGCGTACCGTTTTGTGTGACGAATAAAAATTGTCCGGTCGTAATAATGAGGACTGTCGTTAAGACGGCGACATTTCGTCGAAACCACATCTGCAGGAGTAATATCATGCCAAACGCCGACAATGCGCCTAAGAGCAGTGACGGTAGCTTGATGCTAAAGTTTGATACGCCAAGTACTTCGGTACTTACTCGTTGCAATAGATTGTACGGCAGGTTGATGACTGACGTAGGCGTAAAGGCGTCAAGTGATGTAGCGGAGAGGCTATGGGACTCCACAGTTGACTTCATTTCTTCTTGCGTTAAGCCGCCAGGAACATGTAAGCCAGCTAATAATAATAAGCTGGCAATAATTAAGCCAATAATGACGTATCCTAAAATATAACGCCAACGGTACAGTAGATAATCTGTTATTTTCTTACCCATAAATTCCTTATGATTATAGCACGAGTGAGCGAGAGTATAAAAGTAGCCTGGTTTTTTCTATACCGAGCCAGTAGGTGTTACGCTCGCGATACCACGCTTAGCCATCATGCCGCTTGTCGAGTGACATAAAGCGTAGTCGCTCTGGGTGGAAGTATAATTCAACTTTGCCAACGGGTCCATTACGGTGTTTAGCGATAATAAGGTCAGTAATGTTTTCGCGCTCGGTTTCTGGGTTGTAGTATGCTTCACGATAAATAAACATAACGATGTCGGCATCTTGCTCGATGGATCCTGATTCACGCAGGTCGGCAAGCTGTGGAATTTGTGGACTACGTGATTCAACGGAACGTGAAAGCTGTGAGAGTGCGATGACTGGCACATTCAATTCACGGGCGATAAGCTTCAACCCGCGCGAAATTTCACTCACCTCTTGGACACGATTACCGTCATTTTTGCCACTTCCCTGCATCAGCTGCAAGTAGTCAATGATGATCAACCCAATTGGCTGATCGTGTGCGATGCGGCGTGCTTTCGTGCGCATTTCCAACACGGAGACACCTGGTGTGTCATCAATAAAGATGGGCGCTTCGGCCATCTCACCCATGGCGTCCGACAGTTTCGAGAAATCTTCGTCAGAAAGGTTACCTGTGCGAATATTCCAGGCGTCGACACCTGACGCGTCGGCGAGCATACGGTCAACGAGTTGCTCTTTACTCATTTCGAGGCTAAAGAATAGGACGGCTTGTTTAGCGACAGTCGCCACGTTATAGGCAAGGTTGGTCACTAATGTGGTTTTACCCATTGCAGGACGGGCGGCAAGGATAATAAGATCGGAGCGCTGTAACCCGGCGGTCATATTGTCGAGATCCCGGTAGCCAGTGCGTACGCCTCGAAGCGCGCCTTTGTTGCGGTGCAATTCTTCCATGCGGTCAAAACTATCATTTAAAATAGTCTCGATGGCGACAAGATCTTGTTTTAGTGATTGGTCGCTGACGCTAAATAGTTCCGCCTCGGCCTTTTCAAGCAGTTCCTGTGTGGTATTGTCTTCGTCATAGCCTAGTTCGCTAATCATGCTACTTGCTTTAATGAGTCGGCGACGGACTGCCTTTAAAGCGACCATTTCTGCGTACGCCTCAGCGTGGGCAGCAGTCGGGACGTAATTGGTTAACTCAGTCAGATAGGCCGATCCGCCGACGATTTCCAGTTCGTCCTTCTTCTTCAATTCGTCACTAAGTGTTAACAGGTCGACTGGCTTATGTCGTTCGTAAAGGCGGGTCATGCCGCTAAAAATTGTCGCGTGGCGTTTGTCGTAAAAGTCTTTCGGCTTTACGTGCTCGCTAATGTCAGCGAGCGTCTCTTCGTCAATTAAAACAGCACCGAGTAATGACTTCTCGGCGTCAAGATTTTGTGGTGGCACTTTTCCGGCCGGTACTTCTTTGGTTGCCATATGATGATTGCTAGTAGTGGCTATTCGCCAACGCTCACTTCTTCTCCTCCACCCATAATAGCAGCTACTGCGGCCGCTGTCTCATCTTTTGGCGGCGGCGGCGTGCCGATCGTCTCTAAAATAACATCGCCCGCGCCTACTTTCGCAAGTGCGTCCATTAAATTAAAGCGATGTTTCGGATCATCAAGTTTCCGTTTCCAAAATGTCGTCCCAGTGTATAGCGTGACACGATCGCCTTCGTGAGCATGGCCGCACTTACCAAGTACACTATAAATTGCGACATAGTTAGCGCGTGTATATGCGAGTAGTTTCTCCCAGTCAAAGTCAAAATCGGCGCCTGACGTCGTAGGTGGAGTCGGTGTGTCAACGATAGACGGTGTCGCTGGACGCGGCGCGACTGGTGCTGGTTTTGTAATCTGCCGTGCAATAGGTGCAATAGACGGCTTTGCTTTGGTCGCCTGTTTTTGGAGTTCGGCAAGCGGCGCACTGACTTCGGCTGCTGGAATGGCAAGTGCGGCTGTCTTTGGTTTTGGTACGGCGTGGGTGGCAAGAATCGTCAATAATTTAATGTTTGGCTGTGATGATTTTGTGACATCTAGTAATTGATCGAGTAGTTGAATCAATTGTGGCTTTTCGGCAATGTGCGCACGGACGGCACTGACCAGTTGGCTGGCAATGACGGTTGACTGAATGCCATTTTTCTCACTGTCGTCGAGTAGGTTGACGATCGCTTTGAGGTCTTTTGATTCATAGGCGTCGATGAGACTTTTAATTAATGTTGACGGTGCAAGCCCGAGCGATTGTTCAATTAACTCACGGGTAATTGTCGTATTGTTGTCGGTCAAACCCTGTAACTGGTCGAGCAGGCTGATACTGTCACGGAAGCTTCCGTCGCCGCGCGTCGCAATCAGTTCCAGCGCGGCATCATCAATCGCAATGCGCTCTTTTTCAGCAATAGATTTTAAATGCGCTGCGGCGTCTTTTACACTGATCGATCGGAAGCTAAATCGTTGCGTCCGACTAATGATCGTCGCAGGTAATTTGTCAACGTCTGTTGTTGCCAAGATAAACACGGCATGCGCAGGCGGCTCTTCAAGGGTCTTTAATAACGCATTAAACGCTTGTTTGGATAGCATATGTACTTCGTCGATGATGTAGATTTTCTTGCTTGCGGCAACCGGGGCGATCTGTACCTTTTCGCGAAGGTCACGAACGTCTTCAACGCCGTTATTACTGGCCGCATCTATTTCGATAATATCAAGATTAGTCGCCTCTTCGTCGTAGGGAATTTTGTTTATTTCGTACGCCAAAATACGAGCAATTGACGTCTTTCCGACGCCACGTGGGCCCGTAAGTAGATACGCATGCGCGATGCGTCCTTGCGCTAACGAGCGGCGCAAGATATCGGTAACATGCGACTGCCCGATGACTTCGTCAAGCGATTTACTACGGTATTTTCGATATAATGCTTTTGACACTTATTTGTTTCCTACTCTTTTTCTATTTCTATTGTACACGCAATTGTATTTATGGCGCGTTGTTGTTTTTATGAAGTTAAAATAATGATGTCTGCTGTGGTTCGGTCGCAATTGGTGTTACTGTATGTTGGATTGTCACGTTGTAGCCGACGTACTTTTTTAAAGAGATATAGAGCGTTTTGTCCTGCTGTGTGCAAAATAACAATGACCCCATCATGCCTGTAACTAATCCAGAAATACAGTCATGTTGCACCATTGAATACGCATCAGATAATTGAGGTGTTGCATTCGGAAAGTAAATCGTATCAAATGTGAGTATCTCGTTTTGCTTAAATACGACGCCGAGGCTCGTTTCGATCGTTTGTTTGACTGCCGCTAGTTCTTGGCTTGCCTTCGTGAACTCGTAGTTGGTTAAGGCGAGGCTCATTTTTTTACGAGCCTGTACGAATTCAACAATACCGGGCAATGACGCTATCTGCGCCTCGTAGTGTCGGGCGATATGTGCCGACGACAGCTCATCGAGAATCAGTGCGCTACGCGCCCCCTGCTCTAATAGCCGCGAATGGCCACGCTTTGCATGTGATATGCCTACTTTAACAACGCCAGGACCGAAGTGTGCAAGATAAAGGATATGCGGTTCGAGATTACGTGCCTCTTGCTGCGTAGATACTGTCGATGCATGGTAAAAAGCAGGATTAAACCCGGTTCGCTTTTGGCATGCCGCACATTGCTCGTATTTTGACATGGTCGTTTGACGGTCGGGGCACGTAAAGCGCTTCCCTGTCACCATATCGCGCCAACCAATACAGTGCCGCTGTGATCGATCGAATGTCGTTGTTAAAGATTTTCCCAATGGATACATCGAAAGAAAATCAGTTCCATGCTGCAAAACCAAAATCGGCTTTTCTTCTTTCGAAAAGCCGACGTTGGTTAATAGATACGTGCCGTCCGGTGGCATCAATGCCTCTACAGGGCCGCTTCGACAGCTGCCCAAGTAGCATCAGGATTGTCTTCAGGGACAACGATTGTTACTTGATCACCGATGCTAATACGGAAGTACGTGACGCTGGCAAGTAAGATACGGTATTCGCGGCCGTTCGCTTCAACATAGTACGCGCCGTCATGCTGGACAAGCGTACCGATGATTTGTCTGCGCTCAATCGGGCCGATTTGCTTGTAAATAAATCCACCGTCGTCAGCAATCGTTAGCTTTAGGATATCACCTTCGACTAGTTTTGATTTGCTGGCGTAGTTTGCTGGTACGGGATAGCTTTTGCCATCTGGTCCAATCATGATCTGGCCATCAAAGACGCCTTCGATGACTTTGCCGCTGACATCTTCTTGGCTGCTGCGTGGTGTGACAATCTGATCATCGTCCCCGATGATACTGATCAGTAATTCTTTGGCTGCGGCGAGGTTAGTCTCCGCTTCCTGGATTAACGAACGTAATCGTTTAACCTGTTTTTCTGGTAATTCAGACATGGTAACTCGCAATTTCCTTTTTGTCTTTTTTGTAGTGGTATTACCCCTATATATAACAGCCGGTTAAATAAATGTCAATATTAGCATCGCTGGCTGAGCATGTGTAGATGTAGACCATAGCATTATTTTGATTAACGTTAAAAATACATATTTTCTTTTCCACATGATTATTAGGGGTCGATGAAAAAGCGTTGTTAATTTTGCTCTTGCAATCAAAAACCGCTCTGGTATAGAGCGGCTTGATGATTGGTTGACAATTGGCCGAATAATTGAAATTAGCTAAGTTCGACTGATGCGCCAGCTTCTTCAAGCTGTTTTTTAGCTGCTTCAGCGTCATCTTTTGAGACTTTTTCTTTGATAGCGCTAGGAACGTTGTCAACAAGTGCTTTAGCTTCACCAAGACCTAGGCCAGTGATTTCTTTAACAGCTTTGATAACAGCAACTTTAGATGCGCCAGCATCGTTCAAAGTAACAGTGAACTCTGATTTTTCGTCTTCAGCAGGACCAGCTTCAGCAGCAGGACCAGCAACAGCGACAGCTGCAGCAGCAGGCTCGATGCCGTACTCGTCTTTTAGGATAGTTTTAAGGTCGTTAACCTCAAGTACAGTAAGCTTTACAAGCTCTTCTGCAAGTTTTTTAATGTCAGCCATAATAATGTGACTCCTTGTATATTCAAATTTAAATTAATTAGTTGGTTGCTTTAGCACTGACGCCATCTAGGAGGGCGTGCAAGTTGCCAGATAATGCGTTTGTAACATCGTGAACTGGTGAAAGTAGTTGTGCAACAACTTCGCCGATAAGTTGGTTCTTGCTTGGTAGACCAGCAAGTGACTTCACTTCTTCGGCACTTAGTGTTGCGCCTTCGCCAGAAAACGCGCCGACAAAGACAAGTGCTGGGTGAGTTTTTGCAAACTTACTGAGTACTTGCGCAGGTGCGACTTCGTCCTCTGTGCTAATAGCGTAGAGCAACTGTCCGGTTAAAGCTGAAGTGTCTGTGTCTTTGTAAGTGTCGTTAGACGCTAATGCAACACGGACAAGTCGGTTTTTGATAACACGGATCGTTACGCCAGCTTCGCGAGCAGCGGTACGGAGTTCTTGTATATCGGCAACGCTCAAACCTTGATACTGTGCGAACACAGTCATCTTGGCATCTTGTAGAACATCGCTCATCTCTGCAACCAAAGTGTTCTTTTTATCGCGGGTAATTGCCATAAAAGTCCTTTCTTTGATTGATATTGTATTCGGCCAAATTGTCAACGTACTGGTAATGAGAGACCGTCGACTAGTGTATTTTTGCAAATAAAAAAGTCTTTGATTCTCGCATTACCAAAGACTTACATGAATGTGTTTGTTTACATCCTCGGTAGCGTTATTAAGTGTTGCCACTGCTACTGTCTCTGGTAATGTCTAAACATGACTATAGCAGATGGGGCGTGAAAAAGTCAATATTACATCGTGAAAACTGTTTAAGATTGCACAGATAATACGAATGTGCCATAATATAGCGTTGTCCGTGTCAAAATGTGCGGATGATCCTACTACAATGGAGTATTAATGGCTGACTCAAAGTGTGCTATTCACCCGGCTCTTAATCGTCTGGTTGCAGATATTGTGACAGACTTCAAGAAAGGCACTCGATCGGCGAACAACTACGTCGATCGTCGCCTTGATCTCATCAGTGAAATGGGGGTTGGTACGTTGGCAAAGGTCGACGATCAGCTCCATGGGGCACTCGAAAGCCTTGAAATGACTGACGAGGGCTTGCATCGACGCTTGACTGGCTGGGCGCATGTTCTGAAGGCTCACTCGAGCCAGATCTAGTAATCCATGTAGTTCCCCGTGGGGACGAGGGCGCGCTTTTGTGCCCTCGTCCCCTATTTAATTTGTTAACATATTAGACATTTCATATATAAAATGGTATAATGATTTTAATTATCATGCACAACAAAGAGAATGATTTTAATAATAGTCTGCCTGAACATAAAGAAGGTATCCGTCACCACCTAGAATGGGGGGCTACTCCTCTGACGACGATCGGGCGGCAGGATGTTGCTGGTATGCAGCTGCGTGTCTTTGACGCGCTGATCGATCGGACGGAAAAAAGCGCGCCTATTGATGTGCCTGAAGAGTTACGCCAATTTGTTCTTCACAGTTTTATGAATCGGTTTCACGGACGCGCACAAAACAATCAGATCAGTTATAGCGAACGTCTCAAGCAAGATTTTGAAGGGCTGGATCCTCTCATATTAAACATGCACGAACGCGCAATAACAGGTCAGGCGACGCCCGTCGAACTGCTTATTGTGCGACGGGAGTTTGGCCTGCGGTCAATCGAACTAGCGCGCTTGACTCACCCCTATGGTGATCGAATCGAACAACTTGATCGAATGCGTCATGCAGTCGAGTATGGCATTCTTGCTAATGACGGCATCGTGTTTAAATCTGAGGAAGATCAGGACGTCCGGTATAAGATACGCTCACTCAGCCGCGACGCAGAGACACCTGAAGAGATCAAGCACGGCTTTTTGATGACTCGTCGCCGGAAAATTGGCGTTGAGGGTGACGATACGCATATCCACGAGCGCTCATCGTTTGTGGTGCGCATGGACGAGGTGGGTGGCTTGGATGTTGAGCTTATCAACGAAATGAGCAAAGTAAAGCTAACGAAAGATGAGACGTGGATCGAAGATATAGCTGCAGCGGTCAAACTTGAAGAGATTATTCCCGCTTTATTGAAGAAGAATAATTTTCATACGATTATCCCCCTATCGACTACCGTCTATGCATACAATAAAACTACTGGTGCAGAGATCGAGCGCGAAAAAGAGCGGAACCGTGACCGTATGGAGATGAGCCAATATCCGGAGTTACAAAAGCACATCGCTAACCTTGCGTTAAATCGCACAGATGATCATCACTAAGCTTTTGCAATTGGATAATTGACTCGACTAGCTTCCTGATATAGTCGACACGTTATTGATTATCGGGCAAACTTGCCAAACAAAACTGGTTTTAATTGTTCAAAAACTTGTTCTGGATCTGGCTCTGCGTCAATAACTGTTGCGTAATCCAGTTCTTCCAGTGACCGATACGCATCGTAGACGCGACGCGTGTATTCTTCGCCGCGCGATTCGATTTTATCGGCGGCGACACTATCAAATCTCACCTGTATGCGCTTGCGACGGACTTCTTCGCGTAGCGATAGTAATGCAAGTGCATCTGGCCGCATATAACGTTCTGGTAGGAGTAAGTTTGAAATGGCCATGTATGCTTCTCTGCTTATACCACCGCCAGCAGACTGGTAGCACACGCCAGACTCAACGCCACGGTCGCTGATCACAACCATATCTTTTTCAAGGCTTGGGAAGATAACCTCGTCGCATAAATGTCGGCGATCAGCGGTAAAAAGCGCTGTTTCAACTTGGGGTGAGAGATGTATAGACGTGTCGTTAAGAAGGATAGCTCGAAGACGATTACCAAATTCTGTTCCACCTGGTTCGCGTATGAACACCGTGTCGATGCCCTTCTCCTCGCTATATTGCCTCGCAAGCTCTAACTGGGTGGATTTACCGGTGCCATCAATACCTTCTACTCGTGCGTACCAGCCTAGCTGCTCGCTCATTATTTAATTCCTTTTGGGAGGCCTTCGATGACTGGCGGGGCCTTGCGCTTATCTTTGTATGCGCGTGGGAGCATTTGATCCGGCGACCAGTTTGCAATTAATTCATCGAGATTATCGGTGTTTTGATATTTACCACTCATGCCGTTGCGACCATCACTATAATCGCCTTCGACTGGGCCGGTTTTATGGAATATCAATTGGCCGACGCGTTCGCCGACTGGCAGCACGACTGACTCGTGCATGTTCAGGTTGTAGATCTCCAGCGTGATGCGGTTGATGTAGCCAGGATCAATCCAGCCAGCGTCAAAACAGACCGCGACGCCATTACGCCCCCAACTACTGCGTGATTTTACTTCACTGGCGCCACCATGCGGTCGGATGCCGACAAATTCATGGGTATGAGCCAGAATGCGTTCGCCAGGACGCAACACTATAATCGGGTGATCTGCCGGGATGTTATCAAATAGCTTATAGCCGTATTTATCACACCACTGCTGGTGTGGCATGGCCTCTAAAGGTCCTTTGAAATATCGGTCTACATCACCTTTATCAAACGGATTATATACCTTGGCATCTTCTTGATACTCTTGCTTATAAAAATAATGCCCGAGCGTGAAATCTAGGCTCGCTTCGCTGACATGCGCTTCGTTAAATGGGACAGAGACAATAGTGCCGTCTTTAATTGCTGCTTTAATTTCGGTATTGCTATAGACGCTCACTGTTCTTTTCTCCCATTAATTAA
>JAQGHC010000025.1 GCA_028289015.1 Candidatus Saccharimonadota bacterium
CAATTCTGGTATTCCTCAAGTGTCGCATCTGGCATATCTTCGAGCGCCCAGTCCGTATCCTTAAATCCAAAAGGTGGCCGATCGAATACAACTTGTTTTTGATCCGCTAAACATCCCGGTAGATCCGTAAATAGTGCCACTTCACCTAGTCGGCTGATCGTTTCATGCCTTATGTATTCTCTACCTTCAATCCTACCAGGTACTCGGACAATCACGTCAACTTCTTTTTTATCTAATCTGCCGACACTACCATCCTTATGCATCAGAACCGGGCCGGATATTCGCTCTAGGTAGTAGATATCGTTTCGTTGTCGTTGCTCGGTCATTTCATTTCTCCGTCTTATCTTGCATTCATCGTCACATGTTCGCAATAAAGAATCTAGTCGTACAAAATTGACTAAGCTATACTGACAGTATGTTGCATCATATTCAAAAGGCTATTTTAGATACGTTAGCTACCTCTCAGTCATCCCGCTATAGCGATTTAAAACCAAAAGATATGGACGGAAATATTTTTTCTTACCACTTGAAATCGCTAACATTCGATCATTATATTGAAAAAAATGAAAATGGCTTATATACTTTGTCGCAAAAGGGAAAAAATTATATCGTTCATCGATATGAGGATACCCTCTTACAAGCGCACACGATATTTCTCATTGTAATCAAACGTTACGATGAGTGGCTGATGCGCGAACGATTAGTGCAGCCGCTACTTGGCATGTCAGGATTTATTCATGGCGAACCCGTCGCTGGCGAACCAATTCTTGAAACGGCGGCTAAACGTCTGGAAGAAAAGACGGGCTTATCTTTACCCCTTTCTGTTCATCGTAGTGGACTGATCCGGATATTACGCGGCGACGCAGTTGAAAGTTTTTCTCACGCAATTATACTGACGGGTGTAACGAAGGCCGATGTCACAATTGGCGACGACCAGACTGGTCGCAACTACTGGCTAGCAACCTCAGATATGAAAAATAAAGATATACTACCGAGCTGTGTTGACATTATTGATCTAATTTCATCCGAACATCAATCGCCATTCGATCTTACCTATTATCTAAGCCAACACAAGGTGTCATAACGAAAATGTACACCTACGAAGCATCTACATCAATACTCATCATTGTCGAGGGGACTCTGTTCTGAGCCATATCGTTGGACGCCGTCGACCGTACGAGTCGATCGGACACATGACCGACAGCGAAATACCGGTTAACTCCAATTTACACCGAGCAAATAAAAAGAACTCCATAATGCGGAGTTCTTTTTATTTCAAGACGACACAGTCTTCGCCAAGTAGCTTCACAAGCTCGCCAATCAGCGCATCGCTCCCATCAATTTTGAACGGCAATTTGATGGCAGATTTCTTATCCGCACCTAGTACGAGAATGATGTCCGTCTTACCGATAAAGTTACCGCACGTTTGCTTCAATGCTAAAAGTGCAGCATGGTTGTCGGGTGTTTTGATGTGAACGAATAGCTTTTTCACCGTTGGGATATCCATAATGGGACGAGGCTTGCCGGCCGTTGCCGCAGGTTTTTTACCCTCTGGCATAGCGGTCGCGGGTGCGCCGACTGAACCACCCGTATGTTTAGCCTTAAACTCTGCAACGCGCATTGCCTTTACTTTCGCGCTTATTTTCGGCGCTTCCATTTTTCTGCCTGTCGACTCGTAGTCGCGCAGTTCTTTATCGGTAACTTCAACAACCTCGTCAGCAATTATTTTCGCCTCAGTTCCCATATTACCGTCACGATCCCGTGCACTGATTTTTCCTGTGACGCGGACCACTGCATCCTGCACTAACTTTGCCCCTACCTGCTCATACAGATTTGGGAAAATAATTATTTCACCTTCAGCAGTCTTGTCCTCCAGGCCGACGAACGCCATCTTTGTTCCAGATTTCGTTACGATCGTTCGGACCGTACTAACTAGCCCGCCGACGGTTGCCTTTTTGCCGTCAACGTCGGGCGTGATACGCATTAATGGAATAGTCTGCTCTTCAAAATAGGCATCGTAATTATCTAGCGGATGCGCGCTAATATACAGCCCGAGGAGTTCTCGTTCCCAGGTAAGCCGTTCTTTTTCAGTATATTTAGTTGGCGATGGCTGCATAGTCATCGTGGACTGTATACTGGCGACGTCGCTCATTCCGCCAAATAAATCACCCTGACCACTTAAAGCCGCTTTTTGTACGCGGCTTGCAAACGCCTGGATTGATTCAAGATTAAATAATAAATCTGATCGATCACCCATTGCATCAAATGCGCCTGATTTGATCAGCGAATCCCATGCTTTTTTATTGAATTTAGAGGTACTGACGCGTTTTGCAAAATCTTCAACGTTTACAAACTTACCTTCCTCGCGGGCGCGAAGAATTTCTTCAACCGCACCAACTCCAACACCTTTGATTGCAGCCATACCAAAGCGAATTTCATTCTTGCCTGGCACGATAGCAAACTCGACAAATGATTCATTAACATCTGGCGAAAGCACCTTTATGCCCATGTGCTTACATTCACCAATTTCGATAGCTAAGCGGTCGATATCATCTTGGTCACTTGTCATCAGCGCAGCCATGAACGCATCAGGATAATGCGCTTTTAAATATGCCGTCCAGTAACTGATCAAGCCGTAACAGGCAGCGTGAGATTTATTGAAACAGTAGTTCGCAAACTCCTCAAGCTGGTCCCAAAACTTTTCTGCGACTTCACGCTTTGCACCACTGGTCTTAATTGCACCTTCGACGAAGTCCACCTTCACTTTACGCATCAGGTCAATCTTTTTCTTACCAACCGCTTTTCGAAGCGTATCAGCTTGGCCGCCAGTAAATCCAGACCATTCTTTTGAAATCTGCATAAACTGCTCTTGATAGACAAGAATGCCATAAGTTGATTTTAATGAATTTTCCATGCCCTGATCAAGGTACGCAATCTCTTCTTGTCCGTGTTTTCGTTTAATAAAGCTATCGATAAACTGCATCGGACCAGGGCGATACAGCGCCACCATCGCAATAATATCTTCAAATACCGTGGGCTTAAGATCACGCAAGTAACGTTTCATACCTGCAGACTCAAGCTGGAAGACACCTGTCGTGTCGCCGCGTTGAAATAGCTCATACGTCTTTGCGTCATCTAGCGGCATTGTCGCTAGGTCAATTTCAACTCCATACACTTTTTTAATGATACGCAGAGCATTGTTGATGGTCGTCAGATTGGATAGTCCCAAAAAGTCCATTTTTAATAGACCAAGCTCTTCAACCTCACCCATAGGGAACTGCGTCGATACGACACCTTTTTGCGCCATTTCAAGTGGCAAATATTTCACAAGATCGTCGGGTGCGATCACTACACCACATGCATGGACGCCGTGCGAACGTATAGTTCCCTCAAGACGCACGGCGTAGTCGAACACCATTTTTGCCGTCGGATTTGTTTCATATTCTTTTTTAAGATCAGCATCTTCCTTAATACTCACCTTTAATGGAATGTGTCGCCCCTGGGCGGGCGGAGGAATCATCTTAGATAACCGATCAGCCTCGGCATACGGGACCTGCAATACGCGCGCCACATCACGGACCGCAGCACGGGCCGCCATCTTGCCGAACGTGACAATATTCGAGACATGGTCAGCGCCATATTTATCAGAACAGTACTGAATCACCTCGTCCCGACGCGTGTCTTGAATATCGACATCAATATCAGGCATTGATATACGATCAGGGTTTAAGAAACGCTCAAATAGCAGCCCGTACTTTAGCGGATCAAGATCGGTGATACTTAATGCAAAAGCAATGATTGAACCAGCGGCACTGCCCCGTCCGGGGCCAAAAATAATACCACGTGACTTGCCCCAGTTGATAAAGTCCTGGACAATTAAGAAGTAGCCGTTGTAGCCCATTTTATCAAGGACGCCAAGCTCCATATCTAAACGAGTCGTTACTTCTTCGCTTATAATTGCCTTGACGTCGTCAACAGACATTTGACGCGCCTCATCGGGGGTTTTAGCGTTATAGCGCATTGCTACTCCTTGGTAAACTAATTTGTCAAGGAACGTCTTTTCCGTTTCACCTTCTGGCACTGGAAATGTAGGAATGAGGATACGACCAAGCTCTAGCTCGACGTTACAACGATCGGCGATAGCTTTAGTGTTCGCTACTGCTGCAGGATTTGTTCGCCCCCAACGACCAATAATGTCCGCAGGATCAGTAACATGCAATTCGAAATCCTTCAAGCTCATTCGCTTTTCATCACTCATGAATGAACCTGTGCCAACACACAAAAGTATTTCATGCGAATCTTGATCCTCATGTGTCAGATAATGACCATCACTCGTTACGACACAAGGGATATCCAAATCTATTGAAAGTCGCTCCAGATGCTTATTAATGCCGACCTGTACATCCCACTTCGCTGGACAGTCCGGATGACCATGATCTTGTAGCTCCAGATAATAGCGGTCACCAAATACTGATTTATACCAGCTGGCAATCTTTTTAGCCTCTTCGTAATTATCATTACGCAGCTGCTCGCCAACCTCACCACTCGCGCATGCGGATAATACAATCAACCCCTCGTTGTACTCTTCAAGCAAATCATGATCAATACGGGGCTTGTAGTACATCCCTTCAAGGTTAGCCTTGGTGGATAATTTCATCAAGTTCTGGTAGCCGGTCTCATTCATCGCTAGTAAAATGAGATGATACCGAGCTTTATCCTTACCTGGATCGCGGTCGTGTCGACTACGCGCTGCAACGTAGGCCTCCATGCCCATGATCGGCTTGATGCCGCTATCTTTGGCGGATTTATAAAACTCAACCAGACCAGACATCGTACCGTGATCGGTGATTGCGACAGCTTCCATACCCATATCCTTGACAGCACCAACAAGCTCGTTGACCTTTGTCATTCCATCGAGCAAGCTATGGTGCGTATGATTATGTAAATGAACATAATCCGACGTCGTTAAATGCGCTGTTGGCGCAATTTTGTCCTGTGTTTCTACCCCCATAATGTATATCTAGTATACCGAATATAGACCCGATTTGTCTGTAGTAAAATTATTTCGTTTTCGACTGAATAGTATCAGTTACGCCGTTAAAAAAGTCTTCAAGCGGCGGAAAGAATCCAACGACCAAACTAAGTATCCATATCAATAGCGCAACCACGATTGTTCCACCTAGCACGCTACCTAAACCAAAAAATATCCCACGAAAAAAATTCATTTTGTATATTTGCACACGGCTCACATTAAAGTCATAAAACAGCTCTTCAATGACATTTTTACGTGCGGCATTTTCATTATTTTCTTTAGATTTATCTGATATCTTCTTTAGATGTCGTTTGAACATTATGTTGCTCCTTTATAGAAATCTGGCGCGCCACTTTAACATGACGCGCCAGCTTGTTTAACAATAAAATGTTTTATTTTTTTGATTCTTTAGAGAAAAAAGCTTTTTTCGCGCCTTCAATAACACCCTCGATAGTGCGCTCGCCACGACCCCTGTAGTCATCGGCTTTTTCCTTAACATCATCGACAACTGTCGCTGATTTG
Source organism: Candidatus Saccharimonadota bacterium (assembly GCA_028289015.1). Lineage (GTDB taxonomy): Bacteria > Patescibacteriota > Saccharimonadia > Saccharimonadales > Saccharimonadaceae > UBA6022. Next base: position 5,555 of record JAQGHC010000025.1, read on the forward strand.
TTTCTTACTTCATCTGCACGTTTTACCGCTTCGCCTTTTAATTCGACAGCTTTGTCTTTGATATCAGTACGTGTCTCTTTGCCTGATTTTGGCGCTGTTAATACACCTGCGATAACACCGGCTACTGCGCCAATTAATGCACCTAATGCGAATTTACCTTTTGTCATTTTCAGTCTCCAATTATTTCTTATGTTTTTTAATGTATTTCATCGCCGTTTGAAACAGGATGAGAGGTGAAGTAATCGTGGTTAACCCTGCGATAGCTTTTTCCAAGCCTTGAGCTGTCCGCGCCGCAGTACCCGCTACTTCTTTGATCTGACGGGTTACCTTGATAAGTAAGACGGTCAAAGTAATTGCAAGAAGTAGAAATATTGCGAGGAATATCGATAATATGATGACAAGGATTTGCGCCCAGTCCATAATTCTGCCTCCTTTTTTCTATTTTTTGATTGTACGTCTATTATAACCTTTTTCTCAGATATGTTGCAAAATCTGCACCATATGATGCATTTTCTAGCGCCATATCAACAACTGCTATTAAATACTTTAATTGATCACCAGTATCATGCCATGTCCCGTCGATAAATTGACCGTAGACCACATCAGATTGTGCAAGCTCGTTTATACTATCCGCTAAAGTGATCTCGCCACTCTTTCCTAACTTCTCTTGCGCAATGATCGGTAAAATATCAGAGGTGAGCAAATACCCCCCAACTGACGCAAAGACACTCGGTGTATTCTCAGCGCCTGGCTTCTCGACAAGTTCATTAATTTTGAATGTTCGCCCACCAAGATCCTCGCCTATCGCCGCCATACCATATTTATCGGCATCAGACTTATCTACTTCAATAAGTGATATGACGGATTTTCCTGTTTTTATGTATGCGCGCTTCAGCTGCACGGCGCGCGGTACACTACTGCGAAAAAAGTCATCTGCAAAAAAGACAAAAAACGGTTCATTCTCACCAATTAAATGCTGAGCATTTAAAATTGGGCGAGCGTTACCTTTTGGAGCACCCTTTTGTCTGATGTATACAAAGTTAGCTAATTCAGATATTTTCTTTATTTGATCAGCCTTATCGTCTTTGCCCTTTTCTCGCAGCTCCAACTCCAGCTCTTCGCTGCGATCGAAATGATCTTCTACTGCACGCTTCGTACTGCCAGTAACGATAATAATATCAGTGACGCCAGCAGCAACCGCCTCTTCGACAATCAGTTGAATCACTGGACGATCGATAATTGGAAGCATCTCTTTTGGCATTGCTTTTGTCTGCGGCAGAAACCGCGTTCCCAAGCCAGCCGCACAAATAATCGCTTTCGTTGGTAGTTTCAAAATAATACCTCCGCTCGCTACATTAGCCTTATCAACTAATTATAACGGAGAATACTAGATTCGTTCACGAATTAGTTTTTGTGCGAGTGCCGGATTAGCTTTACCTTGAGATTTCTTCATAACTTGACCAACAAGAAAGCCGATCACCTTATCGTTGCCGTTTTTAATATCCTCAACCGCTTTTGCGCTAGTGGGATCAGCCAGTACTTCATCGACAATAGCCGCGATAGCGCCTTCGTCACTTACCTGCAAAAGATTTTTCTCACGGGCAATATCCTCGGGCATTTTTCCTGTGTTAGCCTCATCGAATAATGCTAAGAATATTTCTTTCGCACCCGTCGAGCTAAGCTTATTGTCACCAACCATCTGTGACAACTCTACTAAACGACGCGGCCCTACAAGCCCTGAATCAACTGCTGTAATGTCGATTTCATCCGCCGAAGTCGATGAAAACCAATTAAAAGCGCGTTTCGTCACTTCAATATCATAGCGATCATTAATCGCATCAAGAGTCACCGCTACAGGTGCATTATTTAAGATAGTGTTTATCACTGAGCTATCAAGCTGCAAACCCCGCCACTTTTCGCGATATTCAGGAGGTAGCGTTGGTACGGTAGCTTGAATTTCAGCAATCTCTTCGTCACTTAATACAATTGGTGGGATGTCAGCATCTGGCATATAGCGGTAGTCCTGTGCATCTTCCTTCGAACGCTGAGAGCTTGTCGACTGCTTGGCATCGTCCCATCCGCGAGTTTCTTGAACGACCTTTTCTCCTCTTTCTATGATGGCAACTTGGCGACGGAACTCATATTCAGCTGCCTTTTCAACACTTCGGAATGAATTAAGATTTTTTACTTCTGCGCGCGTTCCAAGTTCGGTCGCACCTTTTGGCGCAACTGAAACGTTAACATCAAAACGCATATTACCATGATACAAATCACCTCGTGTTACGCCCGCATAAGTCATTAGGTGATGTAGTTCGGTCGCGTATGCCTTCGCCTCTGCAGCCGAATGGATATCAGGATCAGATACGATTTCAATCAATGGTGTTCCGGCACGATTTAAATCAACTAAGCTGTAATCACCATAATGCGTCAACTTACCTGCATCTTCCTCCATATGAGCATGATGAATTCTGACGCGAACGCTCGTTCCATCTTCAAGCGGCGCATCAATATAGCCCGCGAGGATAATAGGATTATACATCTGGGTGGTTTGATACCCTTTTGGCAAGTCTGGATAAAAATAATGCTTTCGATCAAAACGACTTATACGGGCGATTGGAGCATTCAGCGCCATTCCGGCCTTAATCGCAAGATTCACTGCTTCCCTGTTTAGGACTGGTAACATACCCGGCAATCCAAAGTCAATCGGGCTAACAACACTGTTAGGGGATTTTTCACGAGCATCATTATCGGCACCGCTAAATAATTTCGTTGCCGTAGCCAGCTGAACATGACATTCGATACCGATAGTCATGTCGTATTTATCTAAAATTTCGTCAGTTATCATTAGATTGCTCCTACATCTTTTAACGCCTGCTTGAATCGAGTAATTGCACGACGTGCATCTTCGTAAGATAGATGATGGTCGGATTCGTGGGCAATCTGGTTACGTAATTTATGCGCACCCCAAACGGCATTGGCATTAGACCACATACCTTTCGCAGCTTTCATTCGATCGCCCATAGTCTGACCTTTAATTCCTCGATCGCGTAGCGCTTGGTCTAAAAGCTTATCTGCATTTAATACCGCCAAGACACATCCGGACAAATCATCTTTATTTAATTGTTTTTCAATCGCCATCCATTTTAATCGGTACTTGTCGACATCCAAGTGCATGCCACCTTTTTTCGTGAGCATGACGGTTGCGATAATCAACGCGCCGATAACGAGGATGCCGACAAGAAAACTAAGTAGAGTGTTGTCTTGCATATTATTTACCCTCCACTGATTTTGCTAATCCAAGTAAGTTTGCGTCTGTTCGGCGCTGACCAATCAACTGAATTCCTATCGGCAGTCCACTACTAGAAGTACCGGCTGGGACGCTAATTGCTGGCAAGCCTGCCAGGCTAGGCGGCACTGTCATAATGTCCGCAAGATACATCTTAATCGGATCGGCCGTGTTTTCACCCAAGCCGAATGCTGGTGTCGGCGCAACCGGCGACAACAGAACATCATATGACTTGAATAGATCTTCGTACGAATTAATTAATAGCGTACGTGCTTTCTGGGCCTGTAAATAATACGCATCGAAATAACCACTGGAAAGTACGTAGCTGCCAATCATAATACGACGTTTGTTTTCCGTCACAAACCCTTCGTCACGTGTACGGCCGTACAACTCGGCAAGTGTATTCACACCTCCGGCACGATGACCGTAGCGAATGCCGTCGTAGCGCGCCAAGTTACTACTAACCTCGGCAGGCACAATAATGTAGTACATCGCGAGTGCATACTTAATCATCGGCAAACTAACTTCTTCGATCGTATGTCCGGCTTTTCGCAGTTTCTCAATGTAACTTTCGACACTATTTCGAACTTCAGAATCGACGGCATCGGTCATTGATTCTTTAATAATACCAATCTTTTGACCCGGCTTTAACTGGTCTACTGGCACAAAGAAATCAGGTAGAGTGGTCATATCGTGAGTATCTCGTCCGCTCATAATATCCATTACTAGCTCTGCATCGGCAATATCTTTTGTAAAGCAACCAATCGTGTCGGTACTGCTCGCCATAGCAACAACGCCATAACGACTTACCGTGCCATAAGTAGGCTTGACGCCCACGACGCCATTAAAGCTAGCTGGTTGACGAATAGATCCGCCGGTGTCAGTACCTAGTGCGAACGGAACGACATCAAGCGCGGTAACAACTGCGGATCCGCCACTGCTTCCGCCGGCCACTTTCGTTTGATCAACGGCATTTTTCGTCGGGCCAAATGCAGAGTTCTCGGTACTGCCACCGTGTGCAAACGCATCAAGATTCGCCTTACCAATACATATCGCACCTTGCTGTTCAAGTTTTTCAACGGCAGTCGCTTGTAACGGCGCGTCAAACTTTTCAAGCATGCGACTTGCAGCAGTCGTCGGTGCGCCAAATGCCAAAAAATTATCTTTTGCAACAAAGGGAACACCTGCTAAACGACCAATATCTTCGCCGTTTTTTAAACGTGCGTCAATCGCGTCCGCACGTTCAAGTGCGCGCTCTTCGGTGAGGCTCAGGAGCGCGTGATATTCTTCAGTACTTTTCGCGAGCTGCAGTGCTTTTTCAACTTCTGCGCGAGCCGATGATTCACCATTTTTAATCTGGTCAATAATATTAGAAATACGTGTCATTATAATACCTTTGGCACCTTCACCTGATTGTTTACGGATTCCGTTGACAACGCCAGCATTTGCTCACGAGTCACATCAGTTTCAATTACAGCGTCATCGCGCCATACATTCTCCAAGCCCGTTACTTGATAAGTCGGTTCGACACCAGTCGTATCCAATTCACCTAATTGCTCGATATATCCTAAAATATTCCCGATATCGGTCTGTAAGCTTCCTAATTCTTCATCTGTTAGCTGCAAGCTACTCAATTGTGCCAGATGTTGCACGTCATCACGAGATATAACTGTCATGTGACCCATTATAGCCTAAAGTGTATCTGTGCTAAAGTAAAAGTAGAGATATCACTATAGCTAGGAGGGTCTGGTGTATGGAGAGGGATATTATTTTAATCGGGGGGATGCCCGGTAGCGGAAAAAGTCGACTAGGAAAAAGTATTGCAGATGAGCTGCGGACTGAGATGTCAATCGAACATCTGCCTATCGGCGACATAATACGAGCAATAGGCCGCGGCGCAATTGAATCATTCTACGCTAGCGAAATCCGTCAACACCTGATGGGACCAAATGCAAGCGAACTCATCGACAACACTGTCATGTATGCTGTTATAGACGAAACACTCACTGCACACGCACATACTGATCATCTTATGATTGATGGCTATCCTCGCACGCTCGATCAGCTAGATGACCTAGCCGAACTTGCTAGCAATGACGCACGTACGCAAGTGGGCGCTATTGTCACGGTCACTAACGAAGACACAGCTGTCATGCGCATGATCAAGCGCAGTCCACGCGACTATGAGGGCGCCCTGACTGTCGATTGGGCTCGTACTCGGATTCAGCGTCATATCGATAACTATACTCCAGTTATCACTACTCTTCATTCGCGCGATACGCCAATTACGTTCGTCGACACGTCCGGCATAAAGGCGGATACTAATTTAACGGGACTTAAGGCTATCAAAACCATTATTCACCAGAATAGATTAAACCATCCAGACATTGCCTGATCCGACAGACAAAAATACCCCGCATAATGTACGGGGTATTTTTTAGCAGTTACTAGTTGATTATCGCTGTTCAATAAACGTGTGTGCGTGACCACGAGCGCCACCACGACCGGTGCGACCGATACGGTGAGTGTAATCTTCGTATGTCTGTGGCGTATCGAAGTTGATAACGTGAGAAACATTAGGAATATCAAGACCACGGGCGGCAACGTCAGTTGCGACCAATACTTTAACACGGTTGTCTTTGAATTGTTTCAAAGCACGCTGACGCTGTGATTGGTTTTTGTTACCGTGAATAGCGACAGATGGAATACCGATATTATCAAGGTGATCAGATAGTCGCTGAACGCCAAACTTAGTTTCACCAAAGATTAGCACCTTGTCATATGCAGCCTGCTTCAATAATTCTTCAAGCAACTCGACTTTGTGCATCTTGTCACGTGCTTCAATAACATCTTGTTCAACGTGTTCAGATGTTTCTGACGTACGAACAGATACAGTGACAGGATCGTTCAAGAATGTATTAACCAATGCCTGAATCTCAGGAGTGATCGTTGCACTAAAGAACAATGTTTGTCGTTCGCGCGGCATCTCGTTTACGATTTCACGAATGTCAGGCAAGAAGCCCATGTCAAGCATACGGTCTGCTTCGTCAAGAACAAGCGTTGTCATATTCTTGAGCTGCAATACGTTACGGCGCATAAGGTCTTTTAGGCGACCTGGCGTACCAATGATAACGTGCGGACGACGCTTTAGGTCACGGATCTGGCGGTCAATGTTGACGCCACCAACAACAAGTGTTGAGTAAAGATCAAGGCCACGTGCAAATACGCGGAACTCTTCGTCGATTTGCTGTGCTAGTTCACGCGTTGGAGCCATAATAAGAACAGATGGACGAAGTGTAATGCCACTTTGGCGTTCGATAATCGGAAGCAAGAAGGCAGCTGTTTTACCAGTACCAGTATTTGCTAGACCAATAACGTCTCGGCCGTCAATGATATGTGGAATCGCTTGATCCTGAATCGCACTTGGGTTTGTATACCCTTTGCTTGCGACGTTATGGTGTAACTGTGCGCCAAACGGAAAATCAGCAAATGTGTGCTTTGATTCGTAGAGTATTTCGTCAGCCTTTGCGACTGCTTGGTTGATAAATTTAGAAGGATGGATGTACTTCTTTGCTGGACCGCGATTACCGCCGCCACGACGTCCACCGCCGCCACCACTGCGACTACCACCGCCGAAGCTACGTCCACCGCCGCCTTGTGGGCGACCTTGATTAGGGCGTCCGCCCCTACTGTTTTGTTGAAATGCCATAGAAAATAACCCTTTCGTTAAGTCTTGTTGATAGCGTATATGCAGTCTAGGGGTAAGTACCCACGAGAACAGCGAGAGGATATTTCGGTGGCCGCGCTAATATTGGTTTCGTGCGCTAGTCTTTGAAAGAGGCTCGACATTCATTGAATGCAATGTATCTACAATAGCACAAGTGATATATTTTTTACAAGTAGGATTTTTAACCTACCTCTTAGAACCTATTGACTTTAGTGTGTTTTAATACCATAAATATACGTTGACGTCATCATATATACGTATGCATCGCTCCTCAACAATCCGACTATTAGATAGGTTACTCTGTTGCCGCTTTCGACCGCAAAGAAGGACCTCGACCATACAAAGACACACACCTTCCCGTTCTCCGCTCAGGCAAATCAAACCCTTAAGTACAACAAGACAGTAATCGAGCGAAAGTTTGTCGAGTCCAATGACACGCAGCTGGCATTGATACCAATCAGCCTGCCTGGCAATGATGAAATGCTGCTAGGTATGAAAATAGCCATGCGGCTATCCGGCCACAAAAAGAACGTGATCTGATCATGCGCGACACCCGACAACACCACCCCACTGCCGTCCGTAAGTAAAGGGTGCCGTAAAGCCATCCAGTGCGGTTATTCTCTCCGCCCTCAGCGCCGAATTCAACGAACCGCTCAGTGCGATAATGGCAGCTTACCGAGAAAAGGCAGTTGAACGGCCATCGCACTCCGCCGTCATAGCCCCTCACGTCGAAGTGTCGACGCGTAACCACTAACACCGACATGAAACGCGCAGCTTGTATCGTCTAGAACCTGTGCGTTTCGTAGTTTTCTAATAGTCCGGACTGTTGCCTTACCTCCATCGATGCGTCTCTATGCTGACGAGCTGAAAACAGCGAAAGGTATTACATCTTTGCTTTGATGTCTGCGATCATATCACGTATTTCTGCAGCTTTTTCGAACTCCAGATTTGCGCTAGCAAGTTCCATTTGCCCTGACAGGTCTTTGACGAGAGATTTATACTCATCTTTCGGAATTTTCTTGAGGTCAAGTTTCTGCGGCTTGCCTTTTTCTTTATCGGGAATAATAGCTCGTAGGCCTTCGTCAATTTCTTTTGCGATACTAGTCGGAGTGACATTATGTTCGATATTGTACGCCTCTTGAATACTACGGCGGCGATTCGTTTCATCAATCGCAGCCTGCATTGAACGAGTAATTTTGTCGGCGTACATCAACACCGTTCCCTCTTGGTGACGGGCGGCACGCCCGATAGTCTGAATAAGCGCACTTTCACTACGCAAGAAACCTTCTTTATCGGCGTCCATAATCGCCACCATACTTACCTCGGGAAGATCCAAACCTTCGCGTAACAAATTAATGCCGATTAAGACGTCGTACACGCCAGTGCGCAAATCCTTAAGGATATCACCACGCTCTAACGTATCGACTTCACTATGAATGTAGGCAGTTTTCATGCCTAATTCCAACAAGTACGAACTAAGATCTTCTGCCATACGCTTCGTGAGCGTCGTCACTAAAACACGCTGATTTTTCGCAATACGAATATTTAGCTCGGCAATCAGATCGTCGATTTGGCCTTCTGTCGAACGTATTTGAATCTCTGGATCAAGCAGGCCGGTTGGACGAATAATCTGCTGTGCAGGCTCGGGACTATGAGCCAGTTCATAGTCGCTTGGCGTGGCTGATACATAAATGACTTTGTTGATGTGCTTGTCAAACTCTGCAAATGTTAACGGACGGTTGTCCATCGCTGACGGAAGGCGAAACCCATGTTCAACCAATACTTCTTTTCGCGCTCGGTCGCCGTTATACATACCGCGGACCTGTGGTAATGTCTGATGGCTTTCGTCTACTAAAAGCAAAAAGTCATCTGGGAAATAATCTAGTAGTGTTGCCGGCTGCTCACCAGGCTCTCGATTAGTTAAATAACGGCTGTAATTCTCAATACCCTTTACAAAGCCAGTCTCCTCTAGCATTTCGATGTCGTACTTTGTCCGCTGAGACAGACGCTGTGCCTCTAATAATTTATCGTGTGATTCGAACCAATCTAATCGTTCCGCAAATTCTCGCTTGATATTTTCAACAGCCAAAACTAACTTTTGCTTTGGGGTGACATAGTGACTGCTTGGAAAGATCATGCAGGTATCAGGCTCGCGTAAAATTTCGCCCGTTAAAGGATCGATCTGCGTAATTCTATCAACTTCGTCACCAAAAAATTCAATCCGAAATGCAACATCACTGCCCGCAGGAAAGACATCAACGACATCACCCTTAACCCGAAACGTACCACGATGAAAATCGATATCATTTCGCTGGTACTGGATATCAGTCAATAAACGAACAAATTTATCTTGCTGACGTTTTTCGCCTTTCGTTACGACGATAGACATGTCGCCGTAATCTTCCGGCGAACCAATACCATAAATACAGCTAACACTGGCAACAATAATCGTATCTCGCCGCGTCAGTAAAGCAGACGTTGCCGCATGCCGCAGCCGATCGATCTCGTCGTTGATCTTGCTGTCTTTTTCGATGTAGGTGTCGCTACTCGTAATATACGCTTCTGGCTGATAGTAATCAAAATAACTAACAAAGTAGTGGACTTCGTTATTCGGGAAAAAAGATTTAAATTCGCTATACAACTGCGCAGCAAGCGTTTTGTTATGCGCCATAACTAGTGTTGGCACCTGCCGATCTTGGATGACGTTCGCCATCGTAAACGTCTTACCGGACCCAGTAACACCTAAAAGAGTTTGTTCCCGCTCTCCATTATTTAGCCCAGCAATAAGCTGACCAATCGCATGCGGCTGGTCACCAGTAGGTTGATATTTAGTTTCAAGATGGAATTGATCGCTCATCTCTTATATTATACGCTATCACCCATCAAGCAATATAACCCCTCCCAGCGTGACCGTATGAGCATAAACTTTATGAAATATACTTGACTTTTTATCATTGTTATGGTAATATGCGGATGAGAGACAAATTATAACGTTCGTGAGGTGTTTATGAATTTAATTACAACAAGTATTATTAGTGCAATAGCCGTAACCGGTGTACTTACTATGGTAGCCCCATCTGTAGGCGCTACAGATCAGACATCATGTATTGATGGAAGCGTACGCAGCAATTTGAAAGTGACTTGGATAAGCAGCAACAGCGTCACCGTTGGTACGGTTGGCAGTAAACCATTATGTAAAGATGTGCCTGTATTCTTTTCATCATACACGATGCCTGACACCTATAATGGTCAACCCTTCAAAAACAATTCAACCGCTAGTCCACAAACGATCTTTGATAATCAAACAGTCGTATTGAAAAAAGGCACAACAACAGCATCAGCAATGACTATCAAGCTTCCTGAAGCGTGTAAGAGCATTCAAGTTGACGTATATCACGGACCAAAGATCGATATAGTCGATACTAAAGGTCACGGTAAGCAGTATATATCAGGGAAAATTTTACAAAAGACACAGGATACCTGTGCGCCAATAACTCCTGAAACGTCTGTCCCCCCTGTGACGCCTGTAACTGAAGCACAGACACCAGAAACACCAGCTCCACAAGTGGTTATTCCTGTGACACCTGCAGAATTACCACGAACAGGTTCGTCAGCGTTCATCTTGACAGCGCTTGGTTCTATCTTGGCCGTCGCAACGTATGCAGCCGCATATTTTAGCAATAAACGCAACTAGAACAATACAATTCAATTTGTTATTAAAAGAGTCGCGCAATGCGACTCTTTTTTACATACAACGTTGTTATAGCTAAACGCTCGTAGCCTAACCGCGACCCGCCCGTGTCGAGCTAACTTGCGAATCGGTGCCATCGTGTTCGAAATCTGCATATTTTTTATCAAGTGCGTCGATCACTTTTTGCACCAAACGAATAGGATCAGTATCATAAATGACATCACGAGCGCCCGGTGCTTCAATGTTTTCAAGCAAGACCGGCGTATAATCGGCAAGCCCACCACTACCAAGCAGCACACCGCAAACCTTACGGCTTTCTAGTGCCGTCGAAAGCTCATGTAGACTACCCATACGACCGCCAACGGTGATGACCGCATCTGCACTTCGCACTAAGTGGACATCTCGACCAACATACTCCATACCTGTAAAATTAATATAATCAAATTCTTTCGTTGGCAAACGATACGTTGCAACATGCTCGCGGAATGATGCAGCTGGCGAAAAGCCGATAGACAACCCACGCTCACCTTCGACGGCCATAACGCCCATTGCCGCATAATGTGGTAACCCGACGGTCGCACCGGTAAGTAGCGTCTTGCCCTGTACGGAAATAGCCTTGCCCAGTTCGAACGCTAGCGCGTGCGAACGCTTGACCGTATCACCACTAGCTGCACCTGAGACGCATATTTGGTAACGCATACTATTGAATCTCCTCTGGGTGGTAGAATTCTGGCGCTTCAGCGAGAAATTTTTCGATTTCTTCGCGACGCAATAAACCTGCTTGCGCACCAAGTTTCTGTACGACACTCATGCTATTAATAGGAGCCCATTGCAAGGCCACCTCTAGTGACTCGCCCATTGCCAATGCGGCAACTGTCGTCGACGCAAACGCATCACCTGCGCCCGTACGATCGTATGGCGGTTGCGGATCGGGATAATTCGGCATTTTGATAATCTTGTCACCATCAGACGCATACGCCCCGTGTGGACCGTCCGTAATAACGACAATTTTTGGGCCAAGCACATGCAATGCCCGCGCCAGTTCGGGAATAGACGTAACATCCTTACCGGTCACAACCGCTGCTTCTTCACGGTTCATAAATATAATGTGCGACCGGCGATAAATGCCCGAAAGTTTCTCAATGCCCCATTTAAAATGGAATGTTCCAGGCTGGAAAACTAACTTAACATCAGGATGCTCGTTTAGATATGTCAACATATCTTCATGCAACTGCCAGGCTGATTCGCTGATCATTGACAGATAAATCCAATCAGGTTTAACCGTTGGCGTTTGCCATTTGTAATCATAATCTTCGTATTTAATAAGAATCGTACGGTCAGCACCATAGCGAAGAACGTAGTGGTAATTTGATTTCATACCGGCACTGATCGACATGACGGACGTGTCAACATTCTCACTTTTTAAATAAGCAAGTGATTCCTCAGCGGTCTTATCATCTCCCAAAAAGCCCATCAAACCCGTACGAAGACCTAAGCGCGCAAAAGCAACCGATGCGTTTGCCGAATTGCCAACTGCATCGACGATGTCGACATGATCATATGGTGGCTTAGAGCCAAACTCCATACTTAGCCGTTGCTGGCCATGTTCATCGGTAGACACCTCTGCCTGATCTTCGCGTAGTTTAATAAATGCATCGGTTACGATATCCCCAATAGTAAGGATATAAGGTTGACCCATAGTTATTTGCCTTTCGTCTGTTTGTTTTTGCGTCTCGTTAGTATCATCATACCATATTTCATCCAGTCCAGCTTGTTGCACGAAGTGCTCTACGGTCTGTTCATTGACGCGTTCATGATCGCCGTATCGACGCACAAGTTCGCGCCGCAAACAAACCTGCATATGCCCA
>JAQGHC010000029.1 GCA_028289015.1 Candidatus Saccharimonadota bacterium
TTTTTTAATTACAATGTCCAGCTCATCTCTGCGCTTCTTGGATAGTTTCTTACTGTCGGTAAGTCCCTCAATTTCAACACCGCCCAATACGACCGCGCCAATAACCAACGGCCCCGCCCATGGACCACGCCCAACTTCATCAATTCCAAGTATCATATACGCTATTATAGCTGATTGACTAATAAATATATCCGTGTTATAATATGTGCGTGAACAACCGTTCGCACATGCCTAGTTAGATCGGAACAATTATGCTCGCTATCGCTAATATGCATACACAAATTCAGCAGAAGTTGGATACCCGCCGTGAGCGCACCTGGCGTCGCTGGGGCCTCGTCTACGATTCAACACTACTGACGAAAGAGGTTATGAATGACCTTAAAGTGATTCGCTCGAACCTAACTCAAATCAACAGGGTCGAGATGAAGCGAGCACGCCTTGATGCGTGGCACCGACTTCGCGACGTTCAGACCATTAAAAGCCTGAACTATAGGATGCAGCTCCTTAACAAGGAGCGCCGCCTAGTCCGCCAGAGCAGGCAGCATATCGCCGCTGTAGTCAAAGCCTTGAAGCAACCCAATGCTTTAGCTGAATTGCTGAACGCAATGGCACAGCGCGAAGCGGGCCTACGGGAAGAAATTGACCAATCCAGTACCTAACTAGGTTTGCCCCGGCACTGCGCCGGGGCAAACTTACATTTTAATGGAAACAATCAAAAAACGCCCGATTCACATCGAGCGTTTTTTATATCAAGCGATATTATTCTGCTTTTTCTTCAGCAGGTGCTTCAGCTTTTGGAGCTTCGGCAACAGTGTTAACCGCTTCACGGTCAAAGTTCTTAGCGACAAGACGAGCACTTTTACCACTACGGTTACGTAGGAATGAAAGGTAGTTGCGGCGCACTTTCGCACGGCGAACAATTTCTACTTTTTCAACCAATGGGCTGTGAAGTAAGAAGCTTTTCTCGACACCAACGCCGCTCGTAATCTTGCGAACAGTAATGCGTGATGTGTGCGATTCTTTGTTGTCAGTACGAAGAACTACGCCTTCGAAAATCTGAATACGCTCTTTCGCGCCTTCTTTAATTTTTTGGTGAACACGGACAGTGTCACCGCTACGTGCGTCTACGACACCGGCTTTCTTCTGTTCTTCGTTAACTTTTTGGATTAGTGCAAAACTCATTTTGTCTCTCGCTTATCGTTTATAAATACAATCAGTTATTTACTATAGCATAGTCTTAATGATTTTTAAAGAGGTTACGGTGATTATTTTTAGAACTACCCTACTTCATTCTGCAGCCATGCGATTGACGGCTATAGCAAGCTTTTGGCGGTTGATTCGCGAGTCCGGCAGCATACCCCCTACCGAAGTCATCCAAAAAAGCAAAGGATTTCGCAGCGTTATCACCGAAGCTTAAATACATGGCGACACTGCTAACATCCTCAGTCCAGCTGCCCATCGCAAACGCAAGCACCTCTTTGTGGCAGTAAGAATCGAAATCATCCTCAAATACTAACTCAAGCAACTCTTCAAGAATGGTTCGCTTTTCATAGCGCAAAGCCAGTGAGACGTCAGCGCCCATGGTCAGCCCTATATAACGCGACTAACCTCTTCAAGCGTCGTTTCACCTCGAAGTGCCGCTAATACGCCTACCTGCAGCAACGTCAGCATACCATTTGCTCTCGCCGCTTGTTCAATCACTTCAGTATGAACATCCGCAACATCGCCGCGCAAGAACTTCTGAATATTTTCATCTACTACCATCTGCTCCATAATCACAACGCGCCCCCTGTAGCCGAACGGTACATCATCAGTTGGTTGCGGTCGCCATAACTTGAACGTATCTAAATCGGGTATCGTCAAATGAGACGGCACATCACGCAGAACGGCTCGCACATACTGCCGCGTTGCTTCGTCCGGTTCATATTCTATCTTACTAGGGTCATACAAACGACGCACAAGCCGCTGCGCAATCACCAAGCGGATGGCAGAACTAAAGATCGGGTTGACGCCGATTAGATCGATCATACGGCTAAAAGCCGCACTAGTCGAATTAGCGTGAAAGCTTGATAACACCAAGTGACCCGTAATAGAAGCCTGGATAGCCGTTTTAGCGGTATCCTGGTCACGAATCTCGCCAACCATCACTACGTCGGGGTCAAGGCGCAGTACCGAACGCAGACCATCCGCAAAGCTTTTACCACCAGTTGTGTCGATAGGAATCTGCGTAATACCCGTCAGGCCGTACTCGATCGGATCTTCGAGAGTAATCAACTTTCGATCGTCGGTATTAAGCGCATTGAGCATACTATAAAGCGTGGTCGACTTACCAGAACCAGTTGGACCAACCATCAACACCATGCCGCGCGGGTGACTGATGACTTCATCGATTTGCTTGCGCTGCTCGGCAGGAATGTTCAAAAGATCAAGATCCAGCAGTGTTTCGTCGAAGTTAAACAAACGAAGCACGGCGTCCTGCCCATATAACGTCGGAACGGTTTCGACACGGAGGTTAAGTAGATGTGTCACACCGTCGCGCGTCACATCCTTTTGCATGTGACCAGACTGCGCCTCGGTTGCCGCAGTCGAAACATTTGCACGACTTGCTAGTGCACCCATGACGACACGATACCGTTCTTTTTCGAGGTTAGCAACCGCATGTAGCGCACCGTCGATACGCATACGAATACGAATATGACTACGCTCGTTTTCAATGTGAATATCGCTAGCGCCTAGTTTGTCCGCCTGATCAATCAGATAATCAAATACCTCGTCGCTACCGACAGAGTTTAATGTTTGGCTGACCTGGGCAAGCGTATCGCTGTCGCCTTTTTTAGCAATCTCGATGTCGTCATAGATCACCTTTTTAGGCGGATCGTAACGCAACATAAATGCCTTGAAGCCGCTATTACTTATCAGTAAGAACTGCGTCTGCTCGCCTCGGTCGTTATATTCAATGTCCATTTTCTGGATTAAAGATTGAGGTGTTTGACTGGTAACGCCAAACCGGTATGGCTCATTCCCACCACCAGCGACCAAAGGGATAATATACCCCTTATACATATCAGGAATCTCAATGACACCTGTCGTTAACGGTAGATCATGATCTATGCCTCGCGTATCAAGATATTGTAGCCCAAGAATCGCTGCACGTTGCTGTGTAGCCTTTTCGTCCTGCTCGCGCCGACGTTCCTGAATTTTATCTTCGTCCATTGCCACTATCGTACCAGAAAAGCACAAGCTTTTATAGTGGTATACTATAGAATAATGCCTGATATCATCGTTATTGCTCACAATATACGCTCAACCCACAACGTAGGCGCTATTTTTCGTTCTAGCGATGGTTTTGGCGTATCAAAGATAATTTTAAGTGGCTACACTCCCTACCCGTATATTCCCGGCGACACGCGCCTTCCTCATATCTACCGTAAACTTACCAATCAAATACACAAGACAGCATTGGGCGCGGAAGAAATCCTTCCTTTCGAATACCAGGAGCAACCTCGTATTGATAAGCTGAAAGCAGCCGGCTATACGATCATCGGACTTGAGCAAGATAAACGTAGTGTCATGCTGTCAGACTATCAGCCACCAAAGAAAATTGTTTTATTACTTGGCGAGGAAGTCGAAGGAATTACCATCGATATGCGAAAACTTTGCGACGATCTCATAGAGATACCGATGGTTGGTAAAAAAGAGTCCTTCAACGTCAGCGTAGCAACCGGTATCGCGCTGTACGCACTTACCACGTCGAGCACCTAATGATTTTTTTGATCAACAAGGGTTAATGCTTTTTCAACCCCATGCTGAACGTCAATCTCGTACGTAATTGGCTGCACGTCGACATACTCACCATGCCGGCGCGCCAGCATGAATTTTGCATCACTTTCACCCATCCCCGCAGCGCTATATTCGTACGCCAATTCCAGTGCGTATCCTCCAACCTTTCTACGTAATTCATCTAACCGTGCGCCAGACTGCTCGCTATCACGGCGTTCATGATACAGTCGCTGCATAATCTGCGTCTGTATCGCTTGCATACAGCTTTCAGTTGACTCTAGAAATCCTCTCGCTGTAGCATATTCATCCGGACCGTGAAAACGTGCCCGTGCATTTTCCGACATACGATGACGCTCATCAGCCTCTATCCAACGTTCAATAACAATTTCCAACGGACGCGCCAGATCTTCGGCGGGATCGATCCTTAATCTACTCTCACTAGATACATATGGAATATATCCGTTCGGCAATTCGCGAGCATCAAACTGCAACACGCGCTCAGCTATCATCATTCCACTTTTATTAAAGTACGGTCGCACCTTCAGTGATAGCGAGTCGGGTTGGAGTTGCACTATCGCAGCAGCATCCATCGGCACATCATACGCCACCTCATCGTCACGGTAACGCACAATCGGGTATACGTAGAGTTCTCGAGAATACCCACACGTACGACATGCGTATTGATAGTTAGACTTAGAATTCTCACAATCTTTGCATAAACTTAACTTTTCTTGTCTGTGCTCCCATGCAACCGCTTGCTCGGTCGCTATACTGCGCAGTGATTCCAGGTTAATTGACGGCCGCTCGCACC
>JAQGHC010000006.1 GCA_028289015.1 Candidatus Saccharimonadota bacterium
CAGCAATTCATGTACCTGCCGGCGTCAAGGGGATTATCGGCTCAGGCTATAATACTATTATTCGCATCAAAGCAAATACATCAACGTATGCCAAGAGCGTCCCTGCGCAAAGCACCGGACAAACTAACCCACTGAATGTGTTAAAAATGAACGATGGATTGGCACCGCAAATACTATCCCACTTTTGGCTACAGGGAACCGAACAAGGCCACTTATATAACGGCATCTCGGTTGGCAAATCCAAGCCCGGCTCATTTGTTTCAAACGTACTAATTACAGGCATACCAGGCAACTCAAATACGCCTCCGGGTGAAACATTTGGCCTCAACTGGTGGCGCGGCTCAGATTCGATCACGCGTGACGTTGAAGTTGACGGCTTTCGCTGGACAGGCAATACGTATTCTACAAGAGTCAAAGGACCGAATGTCGGATCATCGGGCTTCGGCTACAATAGTCACGACCGCGCCAAACTCTATAACGTCTACGTGCACGATCATACTTATGGCATGCCCACTTTCTGGCAATCCAACGATGCGCAAACATGGAACCTCCGGTCAATCCGCAATCGAATCGGCATTAACCACGAGCGCAGTTTTGGAATCGTTCATAATCAACCCGTCATGTACGGATCTATCACTCATCGCCATATTAATTTCATGTCAGACATTGGCGATGGTACCCTTACGATTATCGGCGCAACTAACGACGCCTGGATCAATACAACTCGCTCCGGTCCCGTTAGCAAGGGTGCGAATTTACTTATCTTGTCGCCAGCCGGTTATAGAGGTAAAAGCTCCATTCAAACCAAGCCAAAAGTTGTCGGTGATGACGGTAAAACTCCCATACTATATAAACTTGTCCATTAGGATCGTGACCATGTTTGCGAACTTGCGTCGTCTGATGCTAAGATTGCAGACCCATTTTATACACAAAACAATCTCCACACGACATATCAAAGAGAGTGACGCTCAATCTCTAACCTTGCACCTAACAACGCCCTTGCCTGCTTATTGAACAAATCTCATCGGCTTGTGACGCAAAAGAAATTGATCGTTGCGTGCGAGCGAACATCGCTGTAGACGTCGAGCCGCCGTACATAGTCATTACTTTTTCATCCAATATAGTCCTAATGTATCAGTTATGCCGTGAAAATGGCGAATTATCACCGTTTTGCATAGTGTCGAGATAAACTCTCTCACCCCTCATACCCGCTGTCATTATATTTGCTATATAATAAAGATGTGAGACGCTACATCTTTCGTTAAGCATCAATAGAGGAGGGTATATGCTATCAGCACTAAATACGCTCAGTGGATTATCTGTCAATGATATAAAGCGCGCGCGAGCGTTCTATGTCGACACTCTTGGACTCACTTTAAATGATGATAACATGGGTTTATATCTTGAGCTTCCAGGAGGCGGTGAGTTATTTATTTATGAAAAACAAAATCATACGCCAGCTACATATACCGCCCTTAACTTCGTCGTTGCAAGCATAGACGACACCGTCGATCACCTAGCTAGCCACGGTATCACGTTCGAGCATTACGATAACATACCCGCTCAGCAAGATGAAAAAGAAATTCTAAGAGGTAAACGTGCACAGCAAGGCCCTGACATCGCCTGGTTTAAAGACCCCGCCGGCAACATCCTCGCAGTCGTAGAGGAATAGCTTACTAGCAACTATCCCCCTATTATGAATAAACTTACTAAAAGCAACGTTCCTCGCATACCCTCACGCAAACCAAAGCCCATTCATCATGCGGAAGACTTTGGTTTGGACGTGATGTCCGGAGATGGCGATATGTTTCGCTGGTTTTTACTAGCGTATCTATTTGGCAAACCAATTCAGGCAGCTGTCGCAGCCAACACCTGGAAATTATTTATCGCACGAAATATAGATAACCCCTGGGCTATACTTAACACCTCGCATCACACATTAGTTAGCTTGTTAGATGAAGGCAAGTACACGCGCTATGACGAAAGCACTGCACGCGCATTACATACATGTATGGAACAGCTGATCAGCGATTACGAAGGTTCACTGATACTGATGTGTGAAAGTAGTGACGACGAGGAGGAATTCTCAAAACGACTACAAAAGCTTTACGGCGTCGGACCAAAAACAGCTGAGATTTTTATGCGCGAAACACAAGAATACTTCGCGCGGCGCATAGAATAAAATAACACGTAAACAAACGATACGTAATTTCATTATTTACTATACATAGTATAGTGAGTGTGTTATTCTAGGGTAAGTAACATGACAAATGCAAACATTCGATTTGATTATGTTTCCGTAATTAACAGTTAAGTAAGGAGATTATTACACATGTCAAATATTTTAGTAGTTGTTGGAAGTGCTCGCGTTGGCCGCGTTGCAGAAAAGGTTCTAGAATACATTAAAGCAGATATCAAAGATCGTGACGACGTCACAATTACAGTTGCAGACCTCGCCGTATTGAACTTGCCGTTCTACAACAACGAACAGCCAGCAATGTCACCAACGCACGTACAGACAGACGAAAATGTCGCTACCTGGAGCAAACTTGTTTCAGAAACTGACGGTGTCGTCTTCATAACACCCGAGTACAATCACAATCTTAGTGCTATTCAGAAAAATGCGCTCGATTGGCTATTCACTGAGTGGAATGACAAGCCTACCACAGCTATCGCTTACGGCTGGACTGGTGGCTCACTTGCCGTCGCAGCGCTACGTGAAGTGTTAACTAACGTAAAAGCGGACATTAAGCAGGATATGGCACAACTAGGCTTCATGAAGGACCTCAACCCGGATGGTAGTATTCTGGACGAAGAAAGCGTCACCGCACAAATTACTGCGGCGATCGACGGAGTACTCGTATCGGATGCAGTGCCGGCAACAGCCAAATAACGACTTTTCTATCCCTCCATGATAGTTAATGAGTAGGACGCCATAGATAGGCGTCCTACTCATTTTATAATTGAGGGGAGTATTCTTTACTGTATCTGATTGTCAACGCTTTAAAACATGGTAAAGTGAAATGAATGACAGATAAAAAACGTAAACTGACACTCAAGCAGTATGTCGCAGCTATTGCTCAAGTAGCATCAATCACCTACAAGGCAGCGCCGCTCGCGGTCTTTGTTAAAGTAGCGGGATCAATGATCACCGCCATCCTCCCTATTGTAATGACTTATTTTGCAGCACAAACAACAACAGCGCTCGCAGAAGCATATGCCGGCGACCAAACGGCAGGTGACCGAGCAATTACCTATGTCATTATTACCGCCGCGTTAGGAGTACTACTTACAGCATGGAGTAGTCTTGAGCAATATATCAATCAACTCACACGATATAAGATCGAAAGCACCATGAGTGACCGTATGTACGAGCACTTTCTCAGTCTCGATTTCTGGCGCTATGACGACAAGACTACTGTCGACCTGTTTGATCGAGCAAAAAACTTTGCTAATTTCTTCGGCTATGTCTTTGACCGCATAACAAATTTATTTACCCAGATCGTTACTATGCTAGCGGGGTTTGTCGCATTGATTTTTGTCAGTTGGTGGCTGGGTGTTATTTTGTTTGCAGCCATTATCCCTAGTCTAATCATTCAATTCAGACTATCTCGCAAAGGCACAGCCCATTGGAACAATAACGTCGAAACACGCCGAACAATCAATACGATCGAGTGGAGTATGTTCGACCCTCGCCACATGGCCGAACTTCGCCTGTACGGCATGGTGCGTCATTTGTTAAATTTACGACTAACCCTTCGGGACAAGGATGAGAAAGGGCAGATTGAATACGAGCGGCAGTACATAGCAAAACGATTAGGCGGCGACATATTAGAGGCCTCAGCTGAGGTTATCGCGCTTCTTTATACAACTTTACAAATTATTGCCCAAGCACAGCCTATCGGACAGTTTCTTTACGTCCAGCAGGTTGTTTCCCGGGCGCTTGGCGGCGCACGCGGACTTGTCAGTCAAATAAGCAGTATTGATGAAGAGATGGCTAATTTATTTGATTATCAAAAGTTCATGTCACTACCTGTCCGTCGCGGTGGGACGCGCCAGCTAGAGACCCAGCCAAGCGTCGTCACTTTTAATTCAGTTTCATTTCATTACCCAAAAACTAACACCAATGTATTGTCCGACATATCGCTGCAAATCGTTGCGGGTCAGCATATTGCTATCGTCGGAGAAAACGGTGCGGGCAAATCAACGCTGATAAAAATTCTAACTGGTCTTTACAGACCAACCTCAGGCAGTATTATGCTTGATCAGACTAACATGGAAGAATATGACATCGCCTCGTGGCACCGTCATCTAGGCACACTGCAGCAAGACTACCTCTCGTACAGCTTCGCGACAGCCAAGGATAATGTCTACTTCGGCGATGTAAACCAGCCATTCGATCAAACGCGTTTCGATGCGGCGCTGGATAGAGCTGATGCAAGAAAATTCTTAGAAAAATTACCAAAAGGTGTAGAAAATTTCGTATCGACATGGATGGATCATGATGATGGTACGAAGGGTATCGACCTTTCAGGCGGACAGTGGCAAAGACTAGCCCTCGCCCGTAATTTTTACCGGAATAGTCCGATTATCATTCTCGACGAGCCGACATCTGCTATCGATGCCCTAGCAGAAACACATATTTTTAAACATTTATTCGCCGACAAGAAACGTACGATCATTACGATCAGTCATCGCCTAACGACTATTGAAAAAGCGGACGTTATCTATATGTTACAGGATGGTAGAATTGTCGAGCAAGGTACACATGCGGAACTTGTCGCGAAGAGTGGCGCCTACGCTACGATGTTTGAGAGCCAACTGAAGTAAATCCACACGCTACATGTTTCGACTATCATACGCCCAGTGAAGCAGTGCCTGACGCTGCTTACGGCGACAGGCCAAATCGCCAGGCTGGCAATATTTTTTTATCTGAGCAATATGCCGACGCATCGCTCGCCATCGTTTGATTTGACGGTCGTCTTCGCCTGGAAGGCGTCGACCCATATAGTATCGGGAATACCACTGAAACCAACCGCGTGGATCGTCCTCATGAATCCAGCCTTTTTGCTGCCATACGCTTAGCGACTGACTAGCTAATATTTCATAATAATTACATGCAGCATCTGGACCATGGTCACTTATGCGAGCATATTTAAACCAACTGGCGGGATATTCATTCCGACAGTCGTTCATATAAACACCTCCAAAAACACCTAACCTCAGCATTTCAAACGGCGCTAAATCAGGTTTAAACTGCGGATCAAAATTCTTACCAGTAGGCGCGATACGATCATATACATACCCAGTCTGAAATTTATCATTAACAACAACGGTCTTCCTCATATGCTCCTCTATTTAGCGATTTTATAGGGCAACCCAATAGTAAACGTCGTGCCGTGTTTATGTTCTGACACTACATCAATAGTACCGCCGTGTACGGTAATAATTTTCTTAGCCCAGTACAGTCCGATACCGGTTCCCTCTTCTTGTAAAACAGAAGGATTATCAATGCGCGAGAACATATCAAAAATTTTATGAATGTCTTTTGAGGGAATTCCAATACCTTCGTCGCTAATTGAAATGAGCACACCTTTTCGTTTACGCTTCAGTTCAATTTTCACAGCTTTTTTGGCCGGCGTATATTTATGAGCGTTATCCAACAGATTTTCTATCGCCATCTTTATTTGATCCCCATCTACGTTGCAGTAGACTTTTTGGTATTTGGGCTTGAACAATAGGCGCTGATTTTTTGACTTATATTTACCGCTATGTTCAATTCTAATCTGTTTTAGCATAGCTATCAAATCAGTACGTTGTACGTTCATGTTAAAATTTCCCGAATCAATCCTTGCAATATTCAACAGATCGTTGATGATAGTAATCTGTCGCTCGTTGCTATCGTAAATTGTTTTAAGAAAATCCTTCTGCTGAGTTGTAACCTCACCTGCATAACCCTCTGATAGCATGGTTGTATACTGTTTTACGATTGTCGCAGGGGTGCGTAGCTGGTGGGATGTTACTGCAACAAAATCATTTTTGGCGTGCTCGAGTAGTTTACTATCCGTAATATCGCGAGCTGTTCCGGTCAGGTGTGTTATCTCGCCATTTTTGTCACTATAAGATTGGCCATTGCTAGATATATAGCGTACAGTTCCATTCGCCAATACGATTCTGTGGTCAAAAGCGAACGACATGCCAGTTAAAGATGCTTTATGTATCTCGTCGATCACTAATTTTTTATCATCCGGATGAATACATTCTAGGTATCGTTCGAACGTGATAGGCACCGATGTCTTCTCTATGCCAAATATTTCATACAGCTCATCAGACCACACAAGGACATCCGCAACCTTTTTCCATTCCCAACTGCCAAATTTTGCAATTGATTGTGCTCGCATCAGCTCATTCAGGCGCCGAGTAGCTAACTGTTCATTACTCATCAGTAGCCGTGCAATAAAATCGACTGCCACACTAATAAGAATCAACAAGGCATTAAAAAATATAATCGTGTTGATTACATACGAAGAATCTATCTGTAAATCGGGATAAAGTGAACCCCTCGATGCGAATACGCCAAAATAGTTACATAAGATCAGCACATCATATGCCAGCACAGACAAGAGTGCAGATCCATATACCCCCTTTCGACTAAAGATAGCAGCCGACATAATAATTGGTACGACATACACTATCACACTTCGGCTCTCTATGCCGCCCTTCGTATATATAAAGAACGTAATCATAGCAATATCGATAACAAATATCGTCGTAATCAAAGCCCGCACTACAGTTTTGCTTTTCACCATCCGACTAAGCGCAAAGAATACAGCGTTAGTTCCAAAGGCGATCAGTCCAAGCTTCAAGCTGTCCTGTAGCTGAGCACTCCAACCATACCCAACATATAACGATACTATGCCCGGCACGACAATAGCCGACAGAATAAACCAGCGTAAATAGATATACCAGCGTGTACGCATAATGAGATTATCGGTCGACAGAAAAACGTTGCTAATCACGCTTTCATTATACGCTATCCGTGTGATGACTCACTTTAAAAAGCAGGTCTCCTGTTACCAATATCATCATCCACATCGAGCTATTCTTGCTTGCTTGTAGGTACGCGTGGAATGTCCGCTTTTGAGAACGACGCTCCGCTAGTATCAAAGTAGTCGCGCATTTCAAACAAGAAATACCCCCCGATAGCGACAACTAATAAATCACGCACCAGACTGATAAAATCAGAGGTAAACAATATTGCCACGACGCCAGATGCAGCACTGACAATCAATCCCAAAAGTAGCAGTGACCATCCCTTTTTCCGCCTGCTTTTCAACGGACCAACCGCAAGCGAGCCGATAATAATATTAATAATCGAAAGGCCGAGTGTTAACATCGCGACGAGGACTGCTACCCCGCTTAGCGCCGCACCAATGGCGCCCCCTAAAGCTGTCGAAAGTAACCCGCCAATAAATACCAAAAACAAAAGATTAAAAACACCAAATGCACTAATAACAACAAATATCAGTACTACCCACCAAATATTATCCGATAGCCACTGGCGACCATTCTTTGGTATGTGCGGAAGGTTTTTATACCACAGCGCAACGTAGTCCTCTACCTTATCAACATATTCCAATACATCCTCCTAAGCTTTAGCTATTTTCATCATACGCCGATACTAGTGTACCGCCAGCTATCTACTGATCATTCCGGTTAAACGGCCACATGCCCCAGCTTGCCCAGCCTGAAAGGACCCCAAGCGCAATAAACAGACATACCATCCACCAGCCAGGTGTGGTCGGTACAGTCGCGCCTAGAACCCCAGCATTAGTGATTGCGTTCGTTGTCGTGTTAATGACTATCGCAATTGTTACCCACGCCATAATAGTCAGCCAGCCCGCCACCATACTGACAATGCGCATTGCAGGACTCAGTCGCATCGAAAGAAGAAAGGGTATGGCAATCACTTCACCGACAACCAAAAGTGCTGCACATAAACTAGCAAACGATCTGCCACCCGGCAATCCAAGGCTTGCAATGACATCAGGAAAATCTTCAAAGCTGTACAGCTGCGCTACCGCTAAACCGACGAATGCCGCTGCCAGTGCAATACTGACGATAGGGACGTTTTTAGTTTTTGGTACTGCTGATGGAGTTGTTTTTACAAAAAAGCTCATGTTATCTAGTATACGCCTCCGCTACCGAACAATAAAGTGTTGTTATTTTAATTATTAAGCTTGCGCTTTATGTGTTTGTAACGTATTGTACTAAACAGCGAACGTTGCAAAAACAAACATAAACTCCAAAAAACATATGTTGTGACACATCGCTCTACGATAACCCACCACAACCGAAAACACCTCGACGAGAATCGAGGTGTTTTCATTTAGTGCCACTAGCCAACCATACAGCGCGGCCCGCGGGCTTCGCCTTCATAGTGTGCAGTACTTATGTCATGTTCTTCGCGATCATTGCAAAGATCCTGGTCAAAACTGCACCGCAGCCTATTACAGATGATTGACGCAGGTGCGCCTGATACTTATCGTCAGCCGGCGTAAGTATCAGGGATCTCACTGGCATGATAACTTTACGCTATCAGTCCAGCAGGATGTATACGCTCTCCTATTCGGCTTTAAAAGAGTTCTCAGCGCGCCATTTGGCAATTTCTGAGTGATTACCATTCAGCAGCACTTCGGGCACTTTCATACCCTGGAAATCTGCAGGCCGAGTGTATTGAGGAAACTCTAACGTCTCACCGTCGCTAAAACTTTCAATCTCCGCACTTGCCTCGCCACCTAATACGCCAGGAATCAATCGCACGATACTATCAATAATCGTCATAGCAGGCAACTCACCGCCCGTCAGCACATAATCACCCACACTGATCTGCTGGTCAACTAGGCTAACAATACGCTCGTCATAGCCTTCATAGCGGCCACAGATAAAGATATAGCCATTGCCACTGTCTGCATAGGCCTGTGCCGTCGCTTGCTTCCAGCGCTGCCCACGAGGCGTCATTAGCAAGACCTTCGCCGTAGGATCGTTTGATTTCGCCTGTTCAACCGCAGCAAACAACGGCTCGGGTTTTAACAGCATACCGTCACCGCCGCCATACGGCGTATCATCAACAGTTCGTCGCTGACCCAACCCAAACTCCCGCAGGTTAATCATAATGAACTCAGCAATGCCCTTATCCTGGGCTTTCCACATCATCGAATTATTCAATACACCATCGAACATTTCAGGAAAGAGCGTAATAACTTGTATTTTCTTCATCTGTTACTAGTGTACGCGATATTGACGTATTTGTCTATATGTGTTTTGATGTGAATGATTTACTTTTAGCTGAGTCAAAAATTAACACTACGGCCCCGTCATGTCAATATCACACCAGACGCCGTGCAAGATTCAGATATTACAACTCGATACATTATTAAACCGGCAATTGAGAACACGAGCAACGATATGGAAGATACTAGCGCGTCGTGCGTCATGCCGACGCAAAGTCTTTTGATACACAGTCGATTGTAAAACCATCGACATATAAATTGGTCGTCGGATTATCAGTCGGATCTATCATATTTACCAACCTTGCAGTCTTTGCATTACTAAAGTAAAAACACTATAAATCACGAAACCCACCATTTTCAGGTGGGTTGATTTCGTGACACATATAAAGCTCTCAACATTTATGTAATTGTTGCTCGCAAAAGCTTCTGTTTCTCGCAGTTCAAGAGTTGTTCTGAACTGTTTATGATTATATATCTAGGTCGTCTAGTTCCGCAAGCTCTTTTCGAGTGTTTCTTGCAAGGTCAGAACCGTTATCCACAGTTCTATCTGTTGAGTTATTCACAGCCTCGACAATATGAGAATCAGATGACGCGCCATACTTCTCGTGTTCGTCATCATTGTTGACAATCTTAAGATTGTAACGAGCATTGTTTTTTGTCCCAAGCGCACGCAAAAGCGTTCGCAGACTTTGTGCCGTGACGCCGCGTTTTACAATGACACGCCCTAAATCTTCAGGATTGACGGTTAGCGTCAGAAGCACACCCTTTTCGTCAATGATTCGCTCGACACTCACATCATCAGGACTACCAACGAGTGATTTTACTATATACTCTATGAACTGCTGGTCTATTGTCGACATGAATCCTCCTTATGTCACCTTATACGAGTACTGCCTAATATTTTATTACGACAGAGTTAAACTGCTTATATATTACATTTCCTATTGTAGCATGTTGTATTGTTTACGTAATACTTTATATAGCGATGTGACCTTTATCACACTTAAGGTTTAGACCAATTGATACCGTATGGCGAAGTTTTACTTTCCATACTAAAAAACGCCCAAGGCGGGCGTTTTTATGAATAAGTAGCTACTATTCAGCAGATTCTTCTACTGCAACTTCTTCTTTTGGCTGATTCTTACGTAGTTTTTCTACGTTACGAATAGTTTTAGCTTTTGGAGCGGCAACTTTTACCCAGACCGGTAGCTTAACGCCAGCGTCCTTAAGTAGTTTTACGACACGAGGCGTTGGCTGCGCGCCGTTATCAAGATACTTTTGCGCAAGTTCAACCTGAACATTAGCATCCTTAGTGTGCGGGTTGTAACTACCGACATAGGCAACTACACGACCGCTTGATGGGTGGCGTTGTGATTCTTGGACGGCAAGACGATACACTGGGTATCCTTTACGGCCGACACGTTGCAAACGAATTGCGAGCATAAAATTTAAACTTCCTTTACTTCACTCTTAAATCTAATTATAGAATTTTTATTAGTTCTTGAACAAGTTTACACTGTTTTTGTGTTCGCGTCAATCTGTTTCGTACGTTTCTCGTAAGCCAACAGTGCTGCTTGCGCGGCTTTCTGCTGTGCGGTCTGCTTACTAGGTCCACGTCCCTGCCCCATCAGTTTATCGCCGATAAAAACTCCAAGGGTAAAGATCTTGTCATGATCGGGTCCGACCTCTTCAATAACCTTGTATACTGGCGTATGATTGTCAAGTCGTTGTGAGACTTCTTGCAGATGTGACTTTGGATCGCGCCAACTGCCAGATTCTAAGATTGTATCTAACTTCGATAGGATATGCTTTTCAATAAACACCGCTGCATCATCATAGCCGCGCTCCAAATAAATTGATCCGATAACTGCCTCGAATGCATTAGCCAGGATTTGCTGCCGAGCACGAATACTACCATTTTTCTCACCCTTACTCATGCGCAGTAATGATTCATAGCCCAGTTTATCGCCAGCTTCACCGATGCTTTCAGTTCGCACCAATGAGGCACGCCAACTCGTTAGCGTGCCTTCGGCCTCTGTAAAGTTACGGAATAGATAGTCAGTTACTACCAGCTCCAGGACAGCGTCACCCAAAAATTCCAAACGTTCATTGTGTTCGCTGACGCTTTTTTTGTGCTCGTTAACATAGCTACGGTGTGTTAATGCCGTAATTA
>JAQGHC010000003.1 GCA_028289015.1 Candidatus Saccharimonadota bacterium
AAATCTAGGCTCGCTTCGCTGACATGCGCTTCGTTAAATGGGACAGAGACAATAGTGCCGTCTTTAATTGCTGCTTTAATTTCGGTATTGCTATAGACGCTCACTGTTCTTTTCTCCCATTAATTAATTGAATTGCGTATTGCCCTCTTTTGATTATTGAAATCGGCGCATTTGTAAACAAATCCAGTTCGTCGTGAGTAAACCACTTAAACTCTTGCGATTCACCGTCTGCTGGCCGTACACTGTCCGTTGCTGACTCGAGGATATACCCTAAATCGATATGTTGGTGTCCATCGTCGCCGATAGGGTGACTTTCGATATCAAAGGGTGTCGGAACTGCCGATGACCGTTGACGGTCGAACTGTGGCATGTCATTATTTGTTGATAGTAACGTTAGGTCCTTCCGGTCAATGCCAGCTTCTTCTTTAATCTCACGGTATAGCGCCACCTCTGGCGTTTCGTCCAGTTCGATATGGCCAGCTGGTGGTGTCCAGAGCGGTAGGAATTTATGTTTCAGTAACAGCGTGCGACCCTCGTGAACTAAAATACCGCTCACCGTAAAATCAAACTCGCCTTTTCGCGTGTGTATGTGTGCCATTTATACCTCCCCAGATATATATGTTTGTTTCTGTGTGTTTGTGCCCTAAGTATTGCATAATAATTTCAAGTAATCAAATGAATTGGCTCGATGAGCCGGCGACGAACGTTTAGGTTCATCAAGCCAACTCATCGGGCGATAGTGTGCGCCCTAGACAGCGATCGGTGCTTTGATCGTCGGGTGATGTTTGTATCCAACAACTTCGAAATCATTGAGCGTGTAGTCGAGGATGCTTTCCGGCTTCCGCGTAAATGCCAGTTGCGGATAGTCGTATGGCTCGCGTTCCAGCTGCTTCAACACCTGATCCATGTGGTTGTCATAGATGTGCACGTCGCCACCGGTCCACACAAACTCACCTGGTTCCAGCCCGACCTGTTGGGCAATCATGCATGTCAACAGTGCATAGCTGGCGATATTGAACGGCACACCCAAAAACGTATCAGCTGACCGTTGGTACAGCTGGCAGCTGAGTTTGCCGTCGGCGACGTAGAACTGGAAAAACGCGTGACACGGCGGCAGAGCCATATCTTTTATTTCGGCCACGTTCCACGCTGAAACGATGTGACGACGTGAATCAGGGTTGGTTTTCAGATTTTCGACTAGTTCCGCAATCTGATCGATATGCCCGCCATCAGGCGTTGGCCATGACCGCCACTGCACGCCGTAGACTGGTCCCAGTTCGCCGTCCTGATCGGCCCATTCGTTCCAGATTGCAACCCCCTGCTCCTGCATCCATTTGACATTCGAGTCGCCGCGCAGAAACCAAAGTAGCTCTACAGCAACTGATTTGAAATGAACT
The DNA here is from genome assembly GCA_028289015.1 of Candidatus Saccharimonadota bacterium. Classification (GTDB taxonomy): domain Bacteria; phylum Patescibacteriota; class Saccharimonadia; order Saccharimonadales; family Saccharimonadaceae; genus UBA6022. Next base: position 1,398 of record JAQGHC010000003.1, read on the forward strand.
CGTTTTGTCGTGATGAGCGGAAACGACTTACTCAGGTCAAAGCGAAGCTGTCGTCCGAAGACGCTTATCGTCCCAGTTCCCGTTCGGTCGGACTTGTGTGTGCCGTGTTCAAGTACGTCATGCAGCAAATCTTCGTATGGCGTCACTATCGACAACGCCATCACCTCCTTGTACTAGGGGTAAACGCTAAATGTTTACCCACCCTGCTAAATACTTTACAATAATTCTTATAGAACTACTAATACGATAAAAAAACAGTGAAATATCTTACAACTTATGCTTGTAATTTTTCATAAAAATGATATGATGTGTCATAGTATACGTTTTGCATATAAAAATATCAATTTTACATCGAAGGTGTGTCTATGAGCCTAGAACTAGCCCCAAATAATATTGAACAAAATGCAATATTGACGCCAACAACAGATCGCGCCCTGGATATGGTTATAGAAAAAACAAACATGACTGAGGTGGATTGTGTCCCGTTGCGGAGAGGACTTGAAATGGCCGGCTTGGGCTACGCAGAGGTGCAGACTCGATATGCGAATAGTCGTATACACGACAATGCGTACGAGGCTCTACATGATATATATCTAGAGAAAACACAGCTCCATATTCCTGATGCGGTTAAATCCGAACTGACGATTGATGACTACGAAGATATTCTTGAGGAGCAAGCTGCGAAGGCACGAAACCAGGCTGAGTTTAATATTTTGTTGTCGCCGGATATTCCTGAGATTACAATTGATACGGTTAAACCGTCAGATGAAACGATCAAAAAAGAGAAAATTAAAATTTTATCGCATGAGTTAACAGAGCAGACGAAACTCGTCGCAGAAAAAGATGATGAAATTCGAGCGCTTAAATATACAATTGCCGCCCTTCGTTCTCGCCTGGGCGAAGGCGAAGAAATTGCCGGCGGCGCTGATATTGAGGAAGATCTTGACGTGTATGAGAAAACTAGCGACATGCCGCAGATGAAGGTCGGTAATACGGCTCTGAGGTTTGCAGGCGTCGAGCGATAATTATTAGCGACATCAAAAAACCGCTTCATTTACGAAGCGGTTTTTTGATGTCGGTCGGTATTAGCTAACGACGTTCTCTACCTTGATACCAGGGCCTTGAGTAGTGCTGACGCTTGTTGATCGAACATACGCACCCTTAAGTGTGGTTGGTTTTTGTGACTGTAAGCTGTCGAAGAATGCTTTTGCATTTACGGCAAGCTTTTCAGCGCCAAATGATACTTTACCTATTGAAAGGTGGACGATAGCTTGCTTGTCAACGCGGTATTCAACCTTACCAGCTTTTGCTTCGGTCACCGCCTTTGCGACGTCAGTTGCAACGGTGCCAGATTTAGGGTTAGGCATAAGACCGCGCGGGCCAAGCAAACGAGCGTATTTACCGAGTTTTGGCATGTACTGAGGTGTTGCCACAAGAATATCGAAGTTGATTTCTTCTTTCTCAAGTTGCTTTATGAATTCTTCGTCACCAATGACGTCTGCACCAGCTTTTTTGGCTGCTGCGTGTTCAGCCTCAGGCGCAAAAACAGCAACGCGAATAGTTTTACCTGTTCCGTTTGGTAGGCTGACAGTCGTACGGATGTTTTGGTCAGCTTGACGTGGGTCAACGCCTAGGCGGACATGAACTTCAACGCTAGCGTCGAACTTTGATGGGTTCGTTTTGGTTGCGATTTCAAGTGCCTCAGCGAGGCTGTAGACTTTCGTAGCTTCGACATTTTTAGCGACCGCTTGGTAGCTTTTACCTCGGCGTTCGATGCGTGGACGGACAACAGGCTTTGGACCTTTGTGCATGTGCGCTTCGGCTTCTTCGGACTGTGGAGTTGTGTCGCCAGCTTCTTTGCGGGCTTCTTTTTCAGCTTTTACTTCAGCTTCAGCAAGTGACTTTTCGCTTCGCTTGCCAGCTTTTGCTGTTTTCTTCTCTTCAGCTGGTTCTGTAACGACTTCTGTTTCAGCTGTTGCTGCGCCAGCGATAGCTGATTCGATCTCAGTAATCGTGTTCTTTTCTGTTACTTCTAGCTTTAGCTTGGTAGCCTCAGCTAATAAATCGGCTTTTTTAGCCATAGGTGGTAACCCTTTCTGTGGTGCAATCGGCTTTTTAGGCCTCCCAACATTGATTGATGTGTCATCAATATAGCATACTCACCTTACGGCGTCAAGGTGTAGTCATTGCGCAATCATTAGATTTATGATATTGTAAAAATGATGATCTATCGTAGATAAACGACCTGTTTTTCTTGGGTCACGAACCTTAAGGTGGTAGGTATAGTGAGCGCATCAAACACGCCTGATCTGCAAAATTCAGTCGCCAATCAGCTTCGTAAGGCGCGACGAATTGTCCTATGGTTTTTGTGCGGCGCCCTCGCGACAGCCCTCTATGTGCTTGCGGTGCATATTGTGGTGGAGGATAGTGTCGACCGGTTTACGCATGCACTGCCCGGTTACATGTTTATGTTGTTCTTTCTTAGCCTTGCGGTACTCCACTATTTTACAGGAGTCAGAGGGGTGAGAAAGTAAGATCATCAGCAATGCGGCAATGCATTTGCTTTCACTTTAAGTCCGTCCCGCCCGGTTGGCAATGTCCATCGCAAGATGTTGATGTGTCAGCCTGGGTGGGCGGATTCTTTCATTGACACTAGCTTGTACCGGTTGCGTTTTATATCAGTTTATGTTATTATCAAAATAGTGACTGATTGTTGATGGCGTCCCGGTCATCCAAGAGTCCTGATATGTAAGGGTGGATTTAATGAGTGTTCGTAATGATTCATTGAACAACAAGTCTCTACGAGAATTGTTGGTTTTGGACGACTATGACGCCGTCTACAACCCAGTTCATTCCAATGTTCTGGCATCGGTGTATGCAACCCTGATGGTTGCAATTGCCGTAGCGATTGCTGTCACAATTCGAGTGCTCGTTGCGCCGATGTTCGCGCTGTACGTGCAGACCGTTCCAGGTGCGAGTGCGGCAATGGTAGTACTCATGCTTGGTGGATTCTGTGGACTCGTGTCCTTCATCATAGCCTTCGAGGGCCTCCTTCGTCACTATCGTGGCTATCGACTTATCGAAGTTACGATGGGCTGAAACTAAATTCGATCATTGTCAAATATCCACCCCCCTTGCCGTCTGACGGTTGTCATCATGTTTCACTACATGCTTTCGACAACCATCAGGCGGCCTTTCTTTTAGGATGTTTAATTTTTCAATATGCAAATATTATTTAACGCTATTGCAGTGATGCGGTAGGCTTGATGCAGAAAAAACCCCGCACCCCAAAAGAGTAGCGCATGGCTATTCTCCTTTAGGGTGCGGGGGTGGTGTAGAGTGAATCCTATCGGCGTTTTGGTCGTATTGATTTCCCGCGAGGATTGACAATCTTTTGCTGCTCGACGTGTGCAGCTTGAGCCTGGTCGCCGGATGCGGTGGTTGTCAGAGGGTCTTTACCAAAAAGTGCATCTTTGATGTAGATTTGCTCGTGTCTGTCTAGCTTTTGATTGGCCTCATCAATGGCGGCTTGTTTCACCTGTGCTTTGGCGGCTCGCTTCTTACCAAACATGTTGTTCCTTTCGGTGGCTCACTACTGGCCTGGGATGACGTTCGTCTATTCGACGTAGTCATGTTTACCCCGGCATGGACATCGTGTTGCAGCTGTTAAGCGTGATACGAATATACGTACGGGCTGTACTTAGTTGAGATTCAAACTACACAACATATTATACAAGAATTCTAACTTCTCATCAACGTGCGACCTGCTGATATTAGAAAAATACCCACATCAATCTGATGTGGGTATTTTATGTTCGTAGTGGTTTGGAGTCGATTTATTCGACGACTTCGACGCCCATTGAGCGCGCAGAACCAGCAATAATTTTCACGCGGCCTTCAACGGTAATAGCATTTAGCTGATCTTTTTTGATTTCAGCGATTTCTTCAAGTTGGGCACGAGTGATCTTGCCAACTTTTTCAGAATGCGGCTTGCCGCTTCCTTTTTTGATGCCGATCTTTTCACGGATGATATCGTCAACTGGTTGACCAAGTGACTTCCATGCGAAAGTACGATCGTCGAACACTTGCATGTGGACGATGACGTCTTTGCCCATGTCAGCTTTTGTCGCGTCGTTGAATGGATTAATGAAATCCATCATGTTTAGGCCCCATTGACCAAGAGTCGAACCGACTGGAGGACCAGCAGTTGCGCGTCCTGCAGGGATACGTAATTTAAGATTACCGATTACTTTTTTTGCCATAACTTTTCCTTCTTGTACTAAATATTATTGAAGCTATATTTAGTGCGTAACTGTCATATTGTAGCGCAAAATGACTAATATTGCAAGGTGTTACATATGGTGGGTTAATACAAAATCGCCAAAGGCTTTGAGAAATGTTAGCTGATTTCGTCGGTCAGGTTCGTCGCTGAATCGTTCGATCAGGTCGCGGTAGTCATGGAGCTCGAGTGGGTTTTGGTGGTCCTCTGTGATGTCATTGTCGGTAAAGTCGGCATACTCAGGGATAGGTGTCTTCCAGACCGGCTCTACGACGAACCCATATCCATCAACACTTCCCGTCCTAGGTAATAGTAGACTGCCACGCCCTTTAACTGCGAGGCGGTGAGCTTGGGCGATTTGTATAGCATTACGTTCGTGCGACGCTACCGCATTGCGCAGTCCGTTGATCAGTTTGGCGTCAGGCAATGTAAGTAGTTTATTGCTCTCTAGTGTTGGAAAAACAAAAAAAGGTGTTTGATGCATGCTTGGCGATTGCTGTGGCGCTTGCTGTCTCGTTTGCTCATGATCTAATGTGCGTTTGAACATCGGTGTATCCATCTCCTTATAAAAAACACCTCCCGGAGGAGGTGTGAAAATTATTAAACTTTTGTAACTTGCAGCGCGTCTAGTTCGACCGGAGTGTCGCGGCCAAACATACTGACCATGACTTTAATCTTGCCCTTTTGGGTGTCGATCTCGGAAATAGCGCCGTCAAAGCCTTTGAAAGGTCCGTCGGTGATGCTGACCACCTCACCTTCTTTGAAGTCGATCTGGTGCTTTGGATCTTCAACGCCCATGCGTTTTTTGATCTTTGCAATTTCACTGTCAAAGACGGGAGTTGGTGTCGTATCAGTACCGACAAATCCGGTAACACCTGGGGTGTTGCGGACGATGTACCACGTTTCGTCGGTTAGCTTCATCTCGACAAGTGCATAGCCTTGGAAGATTTTCTTTTCAACGACTTTTCGTTTGCCGTTCTTGATTTCGATTTGCTTTTCTTTTGGCACCATGACGTCAAAGATTTTATCAGCCATGTCGACGGCATTGATTCGCTGTCGGATGCTATCAGCAACCTTTTCTTCGTAGCCGCTGTATGTGTGAATTGCGTACCATTGGCGGGTACTGTCGTATCGGTTTGTAGACATAATTTCTTCCTTTTAACCTAGTATTAATTCGAATAAATATTTAAATAACGCGTCAAGTAGTAGGATCATGACGACGAAAAACAGTGTAAAAGCTAACAATGCAGCGGTAAGGCTCCAGGTTGCTTTACGGTTTGGCCATGTGACTTGCTGTAGTTCGTACCAAGCACCTTTAAAATAAGTGCCAAGTGCGATAAACGGCGCGGCAAAACCTTTAATAGGATTCTTTTTGTTCGATTGCTTTTTTTCTTTAACGGCAGCTGGTTTCTCTGCCTTGATTGGTGTTTTTTTTGTGACTACTTTTTCAGTGTCAGTCGCAGTAATACGTGTCACTTTTGTCTGACTCGTCTCTTTCTTTGCTGCTGGTTTTTTCGCCTTTGTTGCCAAAGTAGTTACTCTCCCAAATTAAATAGCCTGCTCGTTGGCAGACTGTCAAGTACCACTATAACTTGCTACCGTTGTGCCGTCAAGCGTGTTAGGATGGGTATATCGTGATTATGATTGTCTATAGCATACTTAGTATCTTGTTGGGCGTCCTGCTGGTAACCTTTAGTTTTCGCTTGGAACGAGCCATGCAACGGTTCCGTATTCATAAAAACTATACGGCGGCTATCCAAGCGCCAAGCGTTAGTGTCTGCGTGCCAGCCCGCAACGAAACGCATGCCATGACTCAGTGTCTCGAGCGTGTTCTCGCGAGCGACTACTCCAAATTGGAAGTAATCGTCTTTGATGATGAGTCTGCCGACAACACGTCATATTTAATCAACTCGTTTGCTCATGCGGGCGTCCGCTTTGTTCCAGGGGCAAGCTTGCCGGATGGGTGGTTGGGTAAAAACCATGCATTAGAAGTACTAGCCCGTGAAGCAAGCGGTACCTATGTATTGTTTTTAGACGTCGATACGCACCTTCAATCAACAACAATCAGCCAGCTGGTCGGCTACGCGACGACGGAAGATTTACAAATGGTATCAGTGATTCCTGGTCGCAATGACGTCTGGCGACCAAATGTCTTGTTTGGGCATTTGCGCTACTACTGGAAAATAATAATGTCGCGCGCCTCATCACCCGCCACCTCTAGCTCGCTTTGGATGATTAACCGACATACGCTGCTCGACACTATCGGCGGTTTCGGAGCCCACAAGGCAGCGGTTGAGCCTGAAGAGCAGATGGCAGCCTTGATTGGTGCAAAAGCCTACCATTGTTTAGTGAGCGATGAACAGCTTGGTGTCAGCTATGAAAAAAGATGGAAATCACAATGCGAGACAAGTCGCCGGTTGCTTTATCCAATGGTTGGTGGTACAAAAATATCAGCTGCGCTTGCACTATCCCTCCTCGCGCTCCTGAATATACCGCTAGTATTAATTATTAGCAGCCTATTCGTCGACTGGACATGGGTTCACTCGCTTGCCATGCTGTATTCGGTGCTATTCTCATTGCTGTATAGTCGCTACACCTACGCTATCTGGCGCCGAAATTGGTGGATCGGTGCTTTTGTCTGGCCGTTCGTTATCTTGCAAGAGTTAGTGCTTTTTATATACAGCATCTATGGCTATGCCAAAGGGACGATCACTTGGAAGGGTCGCCCGGTATTCTCACCGAGGCAAGTGCGACAAGTGCAGTCTATTACCGTCCAAAGTGGTAATTGATTATTATTTTGGTTGCACTGTCAGGTCGAAGCTAAAGCTTGACCCGTGATTCAGGCGGCTTGTCAGCTTGATAGTGGTGCCTAATTTTTTTGACAGCTTGACGGCGACATATAGTCCAAGGCCGGTGCCGCCGGTTTCGCGGGTGCGGTAATCTTCTGAGCGATAAAACTTTTTAAATACTTTTTCTTGGTCGGCCTTGCTGATGCCGATGCCGGTATCTTTAACTTCGAAGGTGATGACGCCATCCTTTCGATGAACACTGAGCACGACGGTTCCTTCTTTGGTGTACTTGATGGAATTTGTAATAAAGTTTTGCAATAGTTCTTGTAGGTATAGTCGACTTGCCGTGACGCTGCCAAGGTGCGCGCCAGCATCTAAGTTAAGCTGGAGTCCTTTTTTAGCTGCTTGAGGGGCATATTCGCCAAATAGATCGTTGAGCATAGCTTTGACGTCAATCTCCTCCTCGGCATCGGCGACACCACGTTCGGCGCGCGATAACGTACTGAGATCATTGACCATTTTTGCTAAAAAGATTACTTGATCATGTGCTGTTGCGACCGCATCCTGGAGAATTTTCTTTGCAATATTCGGACGCTCCATCATCAGTTGAACATTACTGATCGTGCCTTCGGCAATTGTGATCGGCGTTCGTAGTTCATGACTCACCACACTAATAAATTCATCGCGTTCCTCTTCGAGGCTTTTCGATTTCGTGACGTCGCGCAAGATTAAAATGTAGCCATCTTCGGATTCAGACTGTTTTCGTTCGCTATAACTACTACGAATGGGCGAGTAGGTTATTTCGAGGCGAACGGCTTCGTCGGCGATCGTCATTGTGATGTCGTCTCGCACGACAACGCTTTTTGATGCTTTCATGGCATCGAGAATATTCACAGACGCGTTATCGCCATCAAGCAATGGCAATACCTCACCGATATGGCGACCGTCTAGGCCTGTATTAGTGTCGAGTAGATTGAGACTTGCGGCGTTGTAGACACGGATAATACCGTTGGCGTCGGTGCTGAGGATGGCGTCTGCCAAATTGTTAACGATCGTCAAAATCCGATCGCGTTCCAGTGCTTCATGTGCGCGGCTTTTTGTTAATTCTGCACTGTCTATTTTTTGAATTTGGCTAATGGCGACGGCGATAAGGCTGACGAACAGTATTGATAGCACGGTGAGGACGTCAGCGAAAGCGAGGCCTGCCTGGAGTACGTAATCTATCGTAGCGGTGGCAATGAGCGCAAGTACATTAAAGAATAGCCCGGTCCGGCCAAAATAACTATAACTGGCAATACAGAGTAGCACCCACCCAACGATAAACGGATTGGCAAATCCAGATACGAACAGAATGTAGCTGATGGCAAAAAGATGAATCAATACCAATGTTATTGCATGAAATGTTTTATTGGTGCCATCAAATAGAAAGTATAATGAGGCGAGGATTATCCATGGGATCATAATACTATAAAAGATAAGGTCGCTCATGTAATGCGTAATATCGATTGCGCCAAACTGAACAATCAGTCCGTAAAAGGTCAAGGCGACAGGCATAGCAAACAGCGCAAAACGAATCATCTTCGCGGTCTTATCGTTAATTTTTACCCCACCTTGGTACATATTATGCCTCATTATACTGTAACGTAAGCATTTTAAATAGATGGATTTTCATTCTTTAACGTGCGTCGGTGAATTATATATTGTGGATCTCCTTTTTGTACTAATTCCCAGAATTGATCGGAGTGGTTCAGCTGGACCGTATGGCTTAGTTCGTGGATGATAACGTAGTCGATAAGTTCGAATGGTAGTTTCATCAGGGCGATATTCAAGCTTATCGTTCCGTTACTACTACAACTCCCCCATCGTCCGCTCGCATGAGAAAAACGGACTTTCTCGTAGCTAAATCCATATTTCTCAGCCAGAAATGCTAATCGTTTCGGCAGGTAACTTTTCGCTTCAATGCGCAATGCTTCGATGACGGTATCTCGGATGATACGAGACGCGCTTGGGTCGTTCATTAGTTTGCCGTCGGGTAGTGACACGATAATTTGTTGCCCATGCCTTGTCGCAGTAACAGCTTTTACTTTTGTCGGGCGAACGATAAGAGAGTGGCTTTTGCCTATCGTCATGCCATGCTCGTAAACGGTTTCATTATGTTGTTCGGCGAGCATTTCGCGTAGCTCTGACCTGGAATTCTTTAGCAAGCGCTTAACAAGAAATATTGGCGCATACAACGGGAGCGATGCACGCAGTCGCCCGTCAGGTGCGACTTTGATACGCACATGAGAGGCGCGCGCACTTCGTCTGAGCGTGATCATTCCAAACTCTTCATCAATAATTATTGGCATAACAACCTTCTATCTGACGATAATGTTATTACGGCGACTAGGCGCTTCGGGTCGGACAGGCGCGGCGGTGTGGGTTGAGATTTTAGTACGGTCGGCCGATAGCTTTTTAAGAACGATCTTGGCCTGAGTGGCGTAGGTGTGTTTACCACTAATTACCGTCGGTTTTTCCAGGGCATTTGGTGGAGTAAATCGCTTGACGATGCGGTCATATTCCTCTGACGTCAGCGTGCGATTAACTTTGTTCTTTGTAGGTCGGACGCTGCGCGCCTTCGCCGAGGCAGGGTCAATCTGCACCCAGACGACAAGCGCTTCGTATCCAGCGACTTTTGCTTGACGGGCGAGCTTTTCGCGCTCGACACGAGTATCGGTGCCTCCTTCGATAATGACGGACTGGCGTGTTTTTAGCAGTTCGGTGACCTGCGCCTGCATGATAGCCAAGGCTGCACCATCGTCGGTCGTATGCGGAATGATTTTTTCCAGACTAGTATACGGTGCGTTAAAGGTCTTCGCGAAATTTTCTGCAAAAAAACTCTTTCCCGAGCCAGGAACACCAACCATAAGGATGACGTGTGGTTGGGCGAGACTTAATGATTTCATATATGACAGTATAGCAAATATATGCATGAATATACACCGACGTTTCGTAACGAAATTGCTCAAAATCCAAACGTAGCCGTTATAATGGATAAGATGTCTCAATTACTTAATAAATTTACCCACCTATTCCGTTCATTCGGCGGCTCTATCATTATCAGTATTCTGGCGTTAGTATTCGTCTATTTTTATCTCGGCTGGCAGGCTGCCCTTGTCACGCTGGCGTTGATGGTGATAGAAGTGACCTTTAGTTTTGATAATGCGATCGTTAATGCAAAAGTGTTAAATACGATGAGCGCATTTTGGCAGCATATCTTTATGACAATTGGTATCCTCGTCGCTGTTTTTGGCATGCGTATTATCTTCCCGATTCTTGTAGTGATGTTGAGTGCTAATCTGCCGTGGGGTGAAGTGCTGCATCTGGCGTTGAATAACCCGAAAGAATACGCAGCGGCTTTAAATGGAGCACATACGAGTATTGCCTCATTTGGCGGTATGTTCTTGCTGATGCTTGCCCTCCATTTCTTATTTGATAAAGAACGCTCTGTCCGCTGGTTGGGTGTCATTGAACGTCCGATGCAAAAGGTTGGTCACTGGTGGATGCCAATGGCGGTTAGCGCAGTTGTACTTGCCGTCGTGACGATGCTGCCCGCTAATCATCATCCTAAAGATACGCTAATTGCGGGAGTTGTCGGTGTCGTGACATACCTGACGATCAGCGGCTTATCGGCGTTCTTTACGAAGCAGCATGAAAAAACTGAGAAGTTAGCTGGCAAGAAGTTATTAAAGACTGGTATGGCGGGATTTAGTGCATTTATTTATCTTGAAGTACTTGACGCCAGCTTTAGTCTTGACGGTGTGATTGGCGCATTTGCGGTAACACAGAACGTGATATTGATTGCGGTCGGTCTTGGTGTTGGAGCAGTTTGGGTGCGATCTATGACTCTTTATATGGTTCGTCACAAAGTATTACACGCCTATCCGTACATCGAGCACGGCGCTCATTACACCATTGGCGTTCTGGCAATAATACTACTGTTCAGTCTCTTCTTTGGTATTCCAGAAGCCATTGCTGGCGGCATTGGCGTGCTTATCATTACAGCATCAATCGTTGCGTCAAAAAAAGCCGATAAAACAACTGTCACGATTTAGCCGTGACTGCAAAAAAGTAAAGCCCCGTGCTAGTTGACACTAACACGGGGGTGAGTGGATGTTTACGGCTGGTTAGACGAAAACATTTGGGTGAGTTTGACCGACAGTGCTTCAGCCAGCCTGATTGGTGGCCATAAAGCGCGACTCTCGTTTCTGCGTAACGCATCGGCTACTTGCAAGGTGGCTTGCGGTTGCCATCCTTCATATATATCCTCGATTTGGTCAAGGTAGACGACTGAAGCAAAGCCACCGTATTTAGCAAGCACGCCCTGAATCTTATCCTTTTTCAAGAATTCCCGTAAAAGCTGCGCCAGCTCGGAGTCAAGGGTATCATATTCGACATGTTGCCGATCTTCCGTTTGCAGCACCTCTAGATAGAGTTTGAGGCATTCTCCAACGTTCTCACGAACCGGCAACGCGCCTAGCTTATTGCAAACGTCATGTAGTCGATCTGTTAAAATCGATGCAATCTGCGTGTCAACCTCCATGCTCCGGTAGCGCCAACGGTAGGCGTCCTTCATTTTAACAGTCACTGTGATACTCAGCTTGAAGCCTCGATAATCATCTCGATCGATCATGACGGGAAAATCAACGATTTTCACCGGCCTTTCTCGACTTTCAACGAGTTCGATTGTCTCCGTGACCGGGTTTAGGATTAGTGGGCCAGCCCCGCGCATGACCGGTTCGCCGTAAATGGGGTTTTCTTGATGCTCGACAATAAGTTCATTGTCGATTTTTATGCGTCGCGCAAGCTCTGCTTTGCCCAGCCTGTTTTTTCCGAAGCGTGGCCCATAACGTAAAATTGGTTTTCCGACTCGCTCTTTGATCGCGATCATGTCCCGTTTTACGAATTTAAACATTCGATAAATTGTGAATCCAATCAGCCCGAGGCTGAGGATGGTGCCAATGATCCAGTTCCAGGGTTCGGGCAGCTTCATCAGCCACTCATATGTACGAACAGCAAAGTCCATCTGAATCGCCTCCTTAGATATAGGAATAAATGGGACTGTTTGGCATGATTATACCACGATATCTAAATTATGAAAGTTATTGCAGTGCGGCGGTTAGGCGGGCGATGCTATCAAGAAACTCTTTGTAAAACGGCCGATTATTCCATTGATCTAGCGTAATTACATGTGCATTGGCGATGTTTTTTTGTTGAATCCGTTGTAACTTTTTAACGACGGACGTATCGTATAAGACAACGACGCATTCAAGGTTGAGTTGGAACGATCGGATGTCCATATTACTGGAGCCGACAACGGCAATATCATCATCAACCGTGACATGTTTAGAGTGGAGTAATCTTGGTGCGTTATGTAAATAGATCTTGACACCTGCTTCCAATAATTGCTGGTAGTAGGATCGCTGCGCGTGCCCGACCATCCATTGGTCTTTTACTTGTGAATTAATGATCACGACTTCAACGCCCCGATTGACGGCGCTAATGACTGCAGTCAGCAACGCATCGTCAGGCACGAAGTAGGGGTTCGTAATCACAACGCGGTGCTTGGCAGTATAGAGCAGTGAAACGAACAATTTTAAATTATTTTCATGATCGTAGGCCGGCCCGCTTGGTAATACTTGTGCCATTACCCCATCTTGCTCATCTGAAACCATTGGTTCTAAAAGGACTGTAGGTGACTGGCCGGTTTCGCTGAACCAATCACCGGCAAAAATAGCCGCACATTGATTCACTACCGGGCCTGTCATACGGACAACGAGCTCATCGTACGTGACCGTATCCTTGCGCTGATAGGTGCGCTCGATCATATTGAATGATCCTAAGTATGCAACAGTTCCATCTATCACGACAATTTTGCGATGATTCCGTAAATCTGGACGATTGTAGTGCGTCGGGTTTAGCCGTAGCGGTAGCATTCTATGCCATTTTGCTCCGATTTTAGTCAACTTACGAGTCATTTTTCTGTAACCTATATATTTGCGTGATCCAACTGCATCAAATAGAACATATACATCAACACCTCGCTCCACAGCATCTTCAATCGCGTTGAAAAAAGGAATAGTCGACTTGTCGTATGCAATAATAAAGTACTCGATATAAACATACCGTTCCGCTTTGTGTATATGGAAAATGGTATCGTCAATCATTGACTGGTAGTCATCAAGTATGTCAACGGTATTGCCTCTATGCGCAGGCAGTTTCCCCAGTTCTTTATTCTGCTTGATTAACGGCGCATATCGATCGTATTCGAGTGCCGTCAGGCCTTGTGGGACAGGTTCAGCTGTGCGCGTCGCCGTTTCGATAAGGGCATCAATAGACTGCTGTTGATGTCGTCGTCGCTTTGATAGTTTTGGGCTGCCTATAATTAAAAATAGCAATACACCGAATACTGGAATAATGAGTATCGCCAGTAGCCATGCCATTGCCGCAGTCGGTTTGCGTCCGCGTGGAACGTACAAAACAAACGCTATCCGTATAATCCAGTCGATTAACAGAGCGAAGATACCAATAAAAGCGAGCGGATTATCCATGTCTACAAATAAGTGTACCATTTTTGCGGATATTGCATTGTGCGATATGTAAACGGACCCATCGTATAAAGGCCGCTACACATTACATTTTAAACAGTATTGCCTTAAAACTCGTTTAGTTCCTTATCTAACTCGCTAAGGTCTTTACTGTTGCCTAACTCTACTTGTGTTTCCTCTATGGTGGCCGTAGCTTTGTCGAGATCAGTATTGGTTGTAATTGCCGGTGGTGTTGGAACGTCAGATACGGCAGCATTTTCTGTGGCTTTCTTATCCTGGTAGCGGGTGTAGAATGTGTAGCTTAGGAGGCCGGCTGCGATCACGACAACGGCAGCGATGACTATCTCTGCTATCGAAAATCCCAATTTTGCAGACGGTTTGCGCATGGCTAGTGTTCCTTATTTGTCGCTGCAGAATCATTATTCCGCGTCGCGTTAGCAGATTTAATACCAATGATCAGGTCTTTGATTGATGTTCGATATTCTTTCAATGCGGCTTGAGTTTCTGTCAGGGTATTTTTATAATTTGTTATTGCTGCCTTTGGGTTTTCACCCTCGCAGTCAAAACTGTTCTTCTGCAAAGCTAAAGCGTCAGCGGCAGCTTTTGCGGCTGTTTTTTTGTCATTCATATTCCCGACTAACGTGTCGTAGTCTGCAAGCGTATTGCCCTGCGTGACGTAGAATGCCTGGGCACGTTCGGAAATACTATTAAATAGTTCGAGGTGTTTGTCTACCCGTTCAGAAATGCGAGCGACCCGCTGTTCGATGTTTGGTTTTCTGTCGTTACATATTTGAAGCTTGGATGCGGTCAGTTTTTCATTGGCGGCTTTACGCTGCGGCTTATTCTCTGCTTCTGTTGCTTTCTGCTGCTCTTTTGCGGCTTCTTCCTCTGCGCGTTTAAGTGCGGGTCGCTCCGAGTTGCCATCCGTCGTCATAGTTTGCTCGGTCTTGATTCGGATTTCAGTTTTTGTCTTTTGTTCGATCGAACTTCCCTCTTGAGCAGTTGCGATGGGGGTAGTACTGAGGGCGCTAAAAATAATCGCAAGACTAATCGCAGAGACGATGGCGATTGGCTGTAAAATACGTACTTGGTGTATCATATTCAACCTTCCGTAGTTATTTTTATCCAATAATGATACTTGAAGTATATGCTCTTGGTTATTATTATGCAAATGGCGCGTAATTACAGCGGTACAGACTAATAGCCGGTGAAGTAATCACAGGTAATATGTTTTGCTTGCATTCCTTTTAATAATGCTTTTATGTTACTTACCATTTGTGGCGGACCAGATACGTAAACATGCCTATCAGATAGGTCTGGTACGTACGTAGCAATATGGCTAACAGTAATGCGCCGTGCATCAATCATCGTCCAGTTACGTTTTTGAGTGGTATCGCTCGTATTTGTTACGACAACGACACGAATACCTGACGCTTCAATAATGTCGACATAGGTCAACTCTTCGACACTAGAAACTATGTAAATAAGAATGACGTCTTTTGCCTGATTCGCATCCCGCATATTAAGTAAATGACTGATGAATGGAGTGATGCCAATGCCTCCGGCGACAAATAACAAAGGCACGCTGGCATCTTTTGGAAGGACAAAATCTCCGCCGATTCCGGTGGCATCAATAGTCATTCCTGGTAGTATGTCGCGCAAGGCTTTTTTAAAACTGCTCGGCTGCTCATGCATTTTGATACCAAAGCGTACGGTTGAATCACCAGGTGCGCTGACGATGCTAAATATGCGTCGTATGCCGCGGCTATCCTTATGGGTATGAGGGATAGTTATCTCCATGTATTGTCCGGCAGTAAATGCTAGTGGCTGACCTGCTGCAAATACATACTCTTCACTACTTGGCGATAACCGGCGACGTTCTTTGAACGTTAACTGTAAATGTTTCCTTTGCGTAAATGTAAATGCAATCAAGTTTCCAATAAGCAGAGCCAGCGCTGGCGAGCTAGAAATCCCACCAATACTTACCGGTATCGCGAATAAGACGGCCACTATTACTCCGATAAGATATCGTTGCCACCTGCGAGGCGGAAGCGTCAATGGCTCACTCAGCATAAATCCAACAAAGAATAGCAACGGCCAGGATAGCAACGACGTTACGGCTGCAAGTAATGATTGACCATTAAACATACCGACAGTAATGATAAGTGGAATTGCGGTCGCTAGGAACAGGACCCCAAGTGTCAGTCGTCTTGTTTTATATAGAATAAGGAATGCAAATAGCAGCGTTACGGGAACTAGTATCGGCGTAGCAATCCACCACGTCGCATGCGTCACGCCTAATATCCCAACGATAACCGCGCCAGCGGCAGCAGGATTAAATATGTGGCGCCCCTTAATGACAAGAACATACTTCGTCCCCATTGCTATCATTGCAATAAGTGCGAGTGACGCTAAGTCAAGTAGTCTTATTGACGGGCTGAATAAGAAAAACAAGATGAGCGCCGTAATAAAAGATGATTCGTCATGTGTTCGCACGTTGAACAACCAGCCAAATAAAACGTTAAAGCCGTATGTTGACAGGATTAGGACGACAGCGCTAGCGATTAGTTCGAGCGGTGAATAATGCAGGCGGCCTATCAGTGACAGGTAAAGTACAACCCCCCATACGGCCATAAGAGCAACAGACAATAATCGATACATCGACATCTGGTTTAAGAATTGATCGACCGCGCGCCTCATACAAATAATCCTTCTTTAAATTTTGACGTGTACTCTATGCTCCCGTCGTGATGCATGCGGAGGTAATGAAAATCGAACGACTGTAATAGTTTTTTTGGGTCGGTGAAGAATAATGCCGTTGCAATACCATCGGCAATCATAGCCTGCTTTGCAATCACCCACGTGGCAATAATGTCCTGAGTCGGTTGTTTCTCGTGGGGATTAAAAATATGATGCATGCCGCCGCCCCATACCCGGCGATTGCTTGCCGATGCACACAGGCTGCTATTTTGCACAACTACCGTTCCGATTATTTTTGATGGGTCAAGCGGATGCTCCATGCCGACGATATTTTCCGATAATCCCTTATGAATTAGGTCACCGCTCGCGTCGATAACATACTCATTAATGTTATTTCGAATAAGTAATGTACTAATGATATCAATCAATTGCCCTTTTCCTGCGGCGCCGATATCAAGAGTAATTGGCCTGGTGGTCGTCACTGTCGTGCCGTTCCATTGCATTGTATCATCCCACGAAGGTAGCGCCGGCTGCTCTTGTATCCGCATAGAATATTTGGCGTCGTACCCGGCACTCTCGAGCATCGATCCGATTAGTGGCGTCACATGACCGTTCGTGACGTTATATAAGGTGCGATAAAACTCCACCAGCTCAATGCTGTCATTGGGAAAAGCATATGTTCCAGCCGTCTTTGTCATTTGTGTGACCGTCGAGTCATGCCGAAATCGTGAGTACGTTTTGTCGTACGATTCAATTATTGCATGAATGTCATTTACTATTGGGCGGCTTAGCGCCTCCGCAGTCTCTATCTGCCATTTGGTGCCAATTGCGTCAAAGGTGTGTTTATATTGCAGCATCGCGCTTAATGCTTTCTAGCGCATCATTAAAGCCATTGGACGTTAATGATGATCCAGCAACGCGCGTTAATTTTACCTCGTCTATACTTTTACCAACGACTGATTCTTTGTATCGCGAGGCGAACTTTCTTTGATAGATTTGCGTATCGCCACCCGTTGCGTACTGCTCAAGATTGATATCTTCAATTACTCCATCCTTAAGCGTCACAGTTATTCCAATAGATTCACTACCGCCAGGCGTGGAATATTGGCCGTCCGAGCCATAGATGCCGTCTTTAAAAGGTGATGCTGTCTGTCGTGGACTACTGGGGGCTGTCGGCATCGAAGTGGCAGGCTCGTTCGTAGATAGCGGCTCCTGTGTCTGTTTGTCGTTAATCATAGAAACACTGGCGGTTGCAGCGGCAATCATAACAATAACAATCAAAGCTGCAACTGGCTGGCTGAGTTTATGTTGCATACGTACTTTACCCCTCCCTATCACCTCATGTCGTTAATTACTGTCACTGTGTCGTTACTATTAAATGTACACTATTCACTGTCGAATTAATACTTGTTCCGAATGCATCTGCTCATTGGCAATGACATCAAGAATAGCGCAAGTATTTGCCATGGATTTTTCAAGCTTTTCTTTCATTTCAGTAAAATAGGGGTTATAGAATAGCATGTCGTGAAATAGTTGGTCGGTGTCGTTCGCAGATAGCGTTGCTACCTCGATAATGTCGTTAAAGCTTCGTGTCTTGAATGTTATATCAGGGATATCAACGCCTAAAATCAGTTTTGCAAGTGAATATGTGAATGCTTGTGAGTAGGCCGTGTCCCTGTCGTGGGCTTCGGGAGTGGTGATAGCGGTAACGATGCCGTATTTTGTCCATAATCCTTGGATGATTTTAAGGTCCTCATCGCCAACACTTACGGGACATAGCGCCACTTGCATGCCTGCTAAACCTTTTTTTGCGCTGTCAGGGCCGAACATCGGATGCGACCCTAGGACATGCGCATGCGGCAAGTATTGTTGCATTAGTCGTATCGGATAGGTCTTGACCGAGCATAAATCAATCACTACTTGTTTGTTTGTCACGAGTGGCGCGATCTGTTTTAGGAGAGCTTCTATGGCAGAGATAGGGACGGCAAGAAAAATATAGTCAACAGTCGGCAGGTCTTGTATCTCAAGTATCGTCAGGTTTTTGCCTGCTGCAAGGTCTCTTTTAGTAGAGTCTGATTCCACAATGTTAACAGTAAAACTATCCCGGCTAAGGTCGGCGAGTAACTCACCGAAGCGGCCGAATCCTATGATGGCTATCGATTTCATATCTACTAATGATAACAAAAAATTACAATAAATATAATTGTAGTGACAAGTAAAGCAAGCTACAGGCCTTTGTTATTGATGGTTGTTTTATTGAGCTGGCCTTTTGGCTCGGGCGTAGAATGCTTTTTCTTGACTATGCAGTACCTTGCCTCGCTTGAGACGATGTCTTCAATTTCTTGAACCTGATGCTTGAGTTTAACGATAAACATATCGCGATTAAGGTGTATTTGTCGGTAGCGACTTAATGATATTGGAATACGCGCGGTGCAATTTTCGTCCGAACATTCGCACTGAAAGTGTAATTCAACATCGTCATCGCGGACGAGGTGTGGGTTGCCGTCTTCAATATGCATCGCGTCTAGCGTGTCCAAGTCGGCGCCAACTTGTTCATTAATGCGGCGAAAGATCATTTCGTTTTCGATTTGACGTCGCTCTGCCACAGATATAGTCATGCGACAATTATACCAAATTGACCGTGGATAAGAAAATCCTAGGGATGTCGAATATTCACTGTGATACAAGATGCTTATGCGCGAATGTTTAGACCAGCTGTCCAGATTGATAAATGCTATCTTTGAAGACATCAGGGTTCATAAACACGACTTCATTCGCGTCTTCTCTGGCGCCATAGGTGAAAAGATTCATCTCTATCTTATAGACGAGCCATAACAGCCAGACCTCTTTGAGTTCAAGGTATAAGGTTGCCATGTCGAGCAGTGTTTCGATCAACTCTGCTTTGATGAGTGCTTCTTCATACACCTCACGTCTCAGTGCGTCATGGATTGTTTCTTCGTGATCACTACCCCCCGTCCGGGACTGGCCATTGGCTGTCATTTTCCTTTACGACAAGTACTTCACCTTTGTCGTTGCTAATTAGAGCTTTCAGTGAAACCCTATAAAATGTTGTCGGATATTTTCCACTCATCGATGTATCATAGTAAATCTAGCGGAGGCGGCACAAATGACAATCAATAGCACGCCGACTCGGTTATATGCTACGAGGGCGAGCAAACGGGCGGCCGCTACTCAGTAGGTGCTGGGTCTTCACCTGCGATGTTAACCATCCAGCGTACGCCAAACTGGTCATTACACATCCCGAAATGATCGCCCCACGGTGCCTTTTCGAGCGGTAAGGTGACCGTCCCATTAGCCGATAATTTGTCGTAATACTTACGAAGCCTTGCTTCATCATCGCCGCTGAGGGACATGCTAATATTAGACGTCGTCTGATAGCCCATGCTTGCCGGCGTATCTGATGCCATGATGGTAATGCCGTCATCGGTTTCTAAGACGGCATGCATGATTTTATTATCCTCGCTGGGGTCTTCGGAAGCGTCGAACTCCTTAAAAGTGTTTAACTGCAGCGCTCCGCCAAAGACCGTTTGGTAAAATTCCATTGCGTCCTTGGCATTATCTCTAAAGCCGAGATAGGGATTAAGTTGTGTCGCCATAGCACCCCTCCTTTGTCCTACTATTATTCCTTTTATTATACGCCTTAAAGATGTTAGGCGCTGTTGATGGGCAAAATCAACGTCTGGTCATTGACCATGGCGACATTGACTGCCCTACTGACTTCGAACAGCCGCAGGGCGTTATCATGGTAGGGCTTGAGGAGCGGCTCGATGTCTTCGCGCTTGTCGGCCGACATCCACTGAGCTTCGTCATCTTTATGGACGATAACCGGCATGCGATCATGGATAGGTGCCATCTCTTTGTTGGGCGTTGTGGTCAGGATTGAGTAGGTCTGCCAGGCGCGATGATTGTGCTGCCAGCGCGTCCAGACGCCGGCAAACATAAACATGCGGGTGTCCTGCGCGTGGATAAAATAGGGCTGCTTGCCGTCGGCTCTCCTTTGCCATTCGTAAAAACCATTGGCTGGGATCAGGCATCTAGTCTTAGTAATGAGCGATTTCCATATCGGTTTTTCAAAGACTGATTCGCTCCGAGCATTGATCAATCGAAAGCCAATTTTCTCATCTTTGGCCCATTCAGGAATCAAGCCCCATCGCATCATCTGTAAGCCGTCTCTAGTAATGACCGGCATGATTTGGGTCGGCGCGGCATTGTAGATTGGTGACATGTCGAAGTCTTTGGGCACCAAGTACTCATCATATAATTCCTGAAAATCGTATAGTGCATATCTTCCACACATACTATCATTATGCGCTTATTGACGGGGCTACGAAATACCAGGAAGGATGATACGGTAGTTCAATGCTACTATGACTAATTATTATAATGGATGCCACGATCGCGAGGTTCGGCCATGAGCTTGCCTGCGTACGGACCGTCGATCCAGCGATTGGTCTGCTCGCCGACATTAAAGCCGTGAATGGCCGTGCCGGATCGATTATCGAGACGAATCCAATATCCGCTCCAGCCGCCGCCAGGCTTTAAAGCAGTTGCGCGGTAAAACTTATTGTCGCGCAGGATAAAGGTCTTCGACTTAATACTAACTAAGGCTAGGCCTCTCGCAAAGTAATTTTTTTCAACAATCACACTGCTGTCGATACCCGCACCGGTATTATCTTGGACAAGCAATCCGACGCCGTTGGCATTGTTGGTTTGAATCAACCATGGCTTGTCTGGGTTAATGCCACCACCACTTGTCACTGATGAAGTCATACTAAAGTAATTGCCAGTCACTCGGATGTTGCGTCCGCCTTGGATTTGCAATCCGTCATTATGCGTGCCGTCGTCATGAGCGGAGTGACCAGTGTAGGTATACGCAAGGTCATGCACGTAGTTGCCGGCAATAATGACGTCAGCGATGATTGTACTGGCGCGACCCGGAACAACAAAGACGCCGAAACCGTCGACGGTCTTTGTCACTTCGTTGCGGTAGGCTCGGAACTTATAGCCAGTGATTCCGTCACGATTATCACGCGGCACTCGGGCGCGGATAATCGAGTCTTGAATTGTCACAACCCCTTTACGTGTCGCGTTCAAATCCACGATGGCGGTTATATTTGCTGGTTTATGTCGGCCTCCGACAAGTAAACTATTTTTAATCAGCAGATCTTCCGATCCGGTGTACTTCATGTCGCCGTAAATGATCTTATTTTCAATAACCCCGCCTCTACTTAAGGTAAAACTGTCGGTGGTCTCGGCATTATACGCGGTAAGGGTGGTCGATGCATCATAGCCAGTTGTGGACGGGCTCGGTTGGTAGTTGCCGTACTCGTCGCTGTTACGGGGCGGCGTGCTTTGCCTCTCTGGGGCAGGTGTCGGTGATGGGGATGGCGCCGCCGTCTCCTCAATAGGGGCTGGTATCTTCGTTGCCGGGGTGGCAGTATTGATCTTCCTCCACTCTTGGGCTGCTGTTTGGTTACAGGTATAGATTTGAACTGGTGTACGATCGGCAGTATTTCCACCACGAACATCTAAGCAGCGACCTGATTTGACGTTGACAATAGAGCCGTCACTTTTCACTGACCACTTTTGTGACGCGTAACCCTTGCAGGCATATAGGTGAATCTCTGTTCGCGATGTCAGCGTCGCACCCTTAAGGTCTAGGCAATAGCCCTGAATGCGAATGGTTTGGTCATCAAAAAAACTCACTTTCTGCGCAACCGTCCCATTGCATTTGTAAATTATGATTTGATTTCCGCTTGCCGCTTTGGCGCTGCGGTTGTCAAGACACTTCCCTCCTGCTGTTTCTACGGCAATGTACGTCTGTGTTGCGGCATAGCTAGAAGGTTCATGTACGACATTAATGACAATGGTCGCCGCGACAATAAGGAGGATGGCGATGCCAATGATTTTTTTATGAAGTGAACTGAACGTGTTTAAAGGCCAGCGCTTTATAAAAGTTTTCTGTTTTACACCGGTCGATTTTCTAAGCGGTATCGCCTTTTTTGCTACTCGTCGCATACTGAGTTTAGCTGCTTGTTTTTTCGCTACCATACTTTTACCTTGCTAGTTCTTTGTAAGTAATATCATGACTTTATCATAAACAATACCGAATAGTAACATCATTGCTTGCGGGGGCTAGTATGTGTCTGGCAGCAGGTTCATTAATTCGTTCATCTTGTATTTTATTTGCCGTACCATCTCGTCGTGGTGCGCACTACCCTCGTATTCAAGTGACGCACTGAGTTCGACGACATCGAGGAGTGGCGGATACTTTGCGTAGTAGTATTCAATATTCTTGAACCGGTTTGCAGACGCAACAATCAACTCCCCCATTTTTTTGTAAGGGTATTTTTGATCGTTTTTTATCACCTTGCTTATTTGATCGTAGAGTTCGTTGATGTGACGGTTTTCCATATCTGTATACTATTATACGTAAAAATCGCTTATGAATGCATCCACGGCGTATATTAATACGATGAAAATACCCTTTAATTTATAAAAAGACTTCACGCGAAGTCTTTTTATGTAACCGCCGATATATTACTAATAGTTTATTCCTGCGATTGAAGTAATTTAGCATTGCGTGCGCTAATGAATGCCTGCATCCGTTTTTGCAATAAAATATCTATTTTGACGGGCTGTGACTGCTGGCGCAGCGTTTCGATATAGCATAGCCATTGTTGGTTATCTAGGTGGGTGGTCTCATTCATATCAGTGTTCTCCATAAGATTTAGAAATAAAAAAACAACTAAAACAAAACTGCTTAGCTGTAACGGATTTCGGAGTATAAAGCTGCCTGATAAATTAACTGACCGTTATCAGTGTCATCGTGACGGGAAGCTGAGTTGTATGAATAAGACGCGCAGGGACCGGAGTGTGGTTGTCTACGAATTAGTATACGCGCATCGATTCGTAATATAAACATAAAGACTTGATTATGTGCATTATTATTACTCCTGTCTATGTTTTGGGCGGGTTGCTGTAAATGATGCAAAGCTAAGGTATAATAAAAGCAGTATGTCAGAAAAAATAGATTCAAGTAAAACTACAGATGTCCCAACTTCCAGCAAGCCTCAGGTCGCCTCGACGCCCGAGAACAAAGCGCGTCACATGACCAAGCGCACGAAAGTCATCATAATAACAGTAGTCAGTATGCTTTTGGCTTCGATGGGTTATATGGGCTATGTGTACGCTGCTTCGCCAGCCGCCATTCGCAACCCGCAAATGGACCATTATCATTTCCGTATGCAGATTCTCGTGGACGGCAAGGCAGAGAACTTTGGCGATCAAAAATACCAGACTGGCTACGCCAAAGACCAGTGTAACGCCGCTCTTCCCGTGCAGCCGATTCACTTCCATGACAATAAGGATCAGTTCGTGCACATACACTGGAAAGGTATGACTGGCGGGATGGTACTGAAGTACTATGGATGGGATTACATCGGTGGACTCAATAACGCCCTTGGTTACAAGCTGAATGATTTAACTGATGTGCAAAAAGTCACGACGCACGGTGATTATTTGCCGCAATTACCAAAAGGCACACCGATTTATGTCTATATAGCGGATAAGGACGGCTACAAAAAGCGAAGCCTCAGCGATTTCACCTCCCAAGACCTCGAAGTTTTCTTCGGAAAAAAGAGTAATATGCCATCAGATCCAGAATACGATAATCTGACATGGCTAAATGATCTATTATTCCCTACTGCCGCCGCACACGGGACTGAAGATCACAGCAACGAAGCGCATAATACTACGACAGGAGCGACTGAGACTGAAGATGAGAAGCTCACTCGAATCAATAATCTTGTGGGAGATGTTGTCTTGTTCGCGCAGAAAACCGAACCTTCGGACGCGCAAATCAAGGAGCGATTCAATAAACTAGAGCCACTCTCCGATAGTACCTGTGGTGGTTAATAACGTAAGTAAGGAAAAAAATATGAACAAACGCTTTCTCATCATTTTAACGGTAATTATCGTCGGTTTTATTGGCATTGTCTCCTATGGTAAAATGTCCGATAAAGCAAACAATCTTGAGCCGCAGCGCTCGCAAAACGTCTACGGTAAAGCTGATAGTAAAGTAACGCTGACTGAATTTGTGGATTTCCAATGCCCCGCGTGTTACGGCTACTATCCCGTCATTAAGCAAGTAAAAGAAGAATACAAGGATCGTGTGCGTTTTGAACTTCGTAACTTCCCTATTAAGACCGCTCATCAATTTGCCCTTCGCTCGGCTGCATCAGCCGAAGCCGCGGCACGACAGGGTAAATTCTGGGAAATGCACGATAAATTGTTCGAGGGACAAAAAACATGGCAGGCAGCTAAAGATCCTCAGGTATATTTTGATCAGTATGCACAATCAATTGGACTCGATATGACAAAATACGCGCAAGACCGCGTCAGTAAAGAGGTGTTGAACGTCATCAACACCGACCTTGGCGATGCTACTAAACTTGGCGTAAACGGAACGCCTGCCTTCTTGCTTAACGGTAAGAAAATTGAGAGTCCAGAGGGTAGTGTCGAAGCTTTTTCAAAAGTTCTTGATAAAGCACTTGCAGATGCAGGAGAATAACCTCGTATTCCAGTAGGTCCTCGGCATTGCAAGTCTAGGGCTAACCTATTAAAATCTGCCTCCATCGTGAGGCATATTTTAATAGCGTATGTGACAGCTATCTTCAGGTGCATATATGTTTGAGCTATCCATAGCGCTTAAGTAAATATTTTCATTGATCGGCTCCTTACCACGTTGGAATGATGAATTAGGTACCTTATAGGCGAAGGTTAACCGGCGCATTCGAGTGCTGTCTTTGTGATGATGAGCAATTTTACGTTAACGATAACGTCGGTATTTTGGCGGTCCTGAATTAACACAGGCCGCACAGCTAGTGTGTGTATGGATTACAGCCGATTCCCCGCTTCGACACTGGAATGCCGGGCCGGGTAAAAAGTTATCATCGTCGGACGTGACGATCTAGGGTGTGTGGTAGTAAAGATTGTACATGCGATGCGTACTGAAGTAGTAGTCTTTTCTCGCTTAGTCGAAAAGCGCGAAGTTGACTCTCGACTCAGTGCCGCCTGCTTCTACAAGACAAGCAACGAGGAGACGGTCGAAAAAAAACATGCTAGTACGCTTATGATTCGATCATCATTACGGTTAGTAGCGCGGGTATTGATACTAGTGGCTATCTAAAGGCATTAAAAGTTGATGGCGCGATGGTGAATGTCGGCGCACAGGTAGATTCTATTTCTGTCGACATCTTTGCCTTTAGCGTGGGTCGCCGCTTCTACCTAGGTTTGTTTATTGGCGGCATTAATTTAACACAGGAAATGCTAATTTTTTGCGCGAGGTAGCGTTATTAGCTGCAGATGAAATCGATACGGCATGCTATTTCATCGCAGAGCTAAAAAGCAGATCTCGTCAGAAGGTTCTGAAGTTTAATTGTTATTTTTAATAATATTATATTTCGAAAATTCTCTAGGTACTTTCTCAATCGGGTCAACTTGGTGATCTATTAAGACGACACAGGTATTTAGATGGGTGTGAATAGTCTGGCGCTCACTCAGGAGTATCCGGGATACGCACAATACAGTTCTCATCTTTGACTTGACGACGCTCTGTATTTGCGATGCCCATCGGCTTACGGTAGTAGTAGTCGAGCGATATGGTATAGGGGGGTACGCCTGAGCTCGAGATAGAAAATAAGAGGTACCGAAGTACCTCTTATTGGCGGAAGATTTGCACCAACAGATGTAGCCTACTAACTAAATAACAAAGTGTAACTGTACTGAACTTTTTAACTTGATTGGCTACATATAATGATCATGTGCTGCGTCACTTGATCTTCCGTAATCAAATATAGCAAGTGACAGAAAAGTCGTCAATACTTTTTTGTTGTTTTCTTAAATGCCTTGCCTTACGGCCTCATACTCGTCAGAGCAGGCGAGATTCCGAACGTGGCGGATGTCGTTATGCCCCTGCGACACCAAAGGTTTTCGCCGTTAAGATGTGGTGGCAGTATGCGGCACAGTTGTTGAGTAAATCCGGTGTGCGACACTAGTGATTACTATTCTATGCCGGTCTCCCTAGAGGGGAAGCTTACCATGAGTAAAATCATCTTCCATCAGTGCTCCTAAGATGTGCACTGCGTCTTTAAGGTACTGATCATCGGTATTCTGCTCTAGCTTTAGTCGGTACTCTCGGTAGATACGTGAATCTTTCGGTAATTTAGCATGTTCTGTCGCGTAGGTCGATCGGAATTCGTCAATCTCATTGATTAAGCGAGCAATGATCTGCGGATCCGTGTCTGTTAGCCACTTATATTTCCTGTGATTCTTGTTTTTAGCCAATAGGAATGAGGTCATGAGCGCCGACACACTATCATGAGAATAGTTTTCTGACGTTGCTCGTCGGAGCAAATCGTTACTCAGGGAGTGCGATGCGATAAGCTGTTCAAACTCCCATCGGTCGTAATTTCCCTGTTCTAATGTGGAGATAGACTCATTAGATGGTGGTCCGATAGTTGTCGGCGTATACAGAGGTGGAAATCGGTCGGTGGTAGTTGTAGTTTTATTTTCCATATTCTTTCTTATTATAGCATCGGCACTCTCAGGTGTGCAAAAAATGCGTTGTGACTCTACCTCTCGCGTTTGACAGGGACCTTGAAGCTGATCGTGGTTTCATATGCGCTGTTCCGCTCCGCTTTGATCGATCCGCCCATGTGCTCGACGATTATTTTGTCGAGGTATAGGCTAAGGCCCGCTCCGCCAGCCGTCAAATCGTCGCCCTGCAGTGTATGATTAAACGGTTTAAATAGATTTTCCATATTGGCTGAGGTGCCAACCGGTGCGTTCGTTGTGTTGGTGATGGCTACGATGAGCTGGCGACCGCGCTTGTGCGTTTGCGTTGTTATTTCTATACGCCCATTCGTACGGTTGAATTTGATAGCATTATCAATCAGCGCGTTGATGACGTATCCGAGTAGGCGCTTATCCTGGACTAGAATCGCTGGGGTGTGCCGCTGGATTAACCTGAGCTTCTTGTCCTCTATTGCGGCGGATCGCTGTTGTATGAGCGGGTGAATTAACTGCTCTGCAGTGAACTGCTCTGGCGTCGTTGGCATGGTGCTAATCTGGGCAGCCAAGCCAATTTTCGCCACCAAGCTGTCAAGTCGTTGCACGCCGTCATCGATCAATGCCGCTATTTGTGCAGGTAGTATTTGCTGTGCTTTTATCTCATGCAAGGCACGCAGTTCCATGGCAATCTCATTTCGCATACCGGCCATGAAGACGTTCTTTGCCTGGAATAGTTCCTCTTGGTGCTTTTGGAGGATACGGGACATCTTTTCCCGTTCATTGTTGATGTATATGACACGCGTCCCGAAGAATGCGGCTAATATCAGGGCGGTCAGGATGATGCCTACGTATACTTGGAAGTCATCTGGTGCAGTGCCCGCTGAGGCCGCGGCAAGCAATGATACGACGGCATACGAAAGGCCAATCGACAGTAGAATCGGCAGCCAGAAGAAGACTGACAAATACGCGTGTCGCATCGTCGATACTGGAGCTGTTTCTGCAGCGATGCGCTGCGTGCTTGATTGCAGCAGTGCATTCGCCTTTTCGTTCAGCGTATTAATGATCGGGCGCAAGGACTGCTGTGTTGCTGGAGCCATCGATGCGGCGGCATCAAGAATACTGATTGGGGTTCGAAGGTAGTGTCCGCTTAAGGCAAGGAAGGTGTCGCGGTCGGCTGCCAACTGCTGTTCGCGTCGTATGATCGCCCGGTTGCGTCGGGTTCGAGCAATTTCTTTGTATGCCTCACGCAGGAGCAGTATGAGCACGACGGTCGTACCGATATAGGTGGCGGCAATCTGTGACTCCAAGTTGAAATCTCCGGCAGTGATCGCTGTAGATGGAAGCGTGCCGAGTGGACTATTAAAGATACCTCTTGCACTATTCGGCTTATTCGGAACAATCTCATCTGGTTGTTCGCTAGTCAAGTCGGTCGTAGGTGTCGTCGACGCTGTATCGTCCACGTTCTTTACAGCTGGCGATTCATTATTTAGTGCAGTGTCGTTGGTCACTGGGGGCGGAGTGATGGTCGGGGGTAGGATCGCTGTCTGTCGAAGTGTTAATGGGGCCGAGAGTGCCTGCGCGGTGGTATAGCCGTCGCTGTCAAAGGTCGCGACAAATATGCGATACGCGGTATCATTGACAATAAGATTCGCCGGAACGGTAAATGCAACGGTACTGTTTGGCGAGGTGGCTCCCCAAGTATAGATAGGCTGGGAGGCGTCAGTCGCATTGGCGTTAAGTAGTTTGATGACCGCTGTAGACGGCGCGGTGAGCGCGTTTCGCTGGTAAAAGCTGACCATTGCGGCGGTAATGTCATTGAACGCGCTCGAGGCAAAAGCTAGGTTTGGCTGCATGGCTAGCGGCGACACTGATGAGATGCTTGCTTTCCATGGCGAAGTTGGAATAGTGTATTGTCGGCTCACGACCTCGTCAGGATTGTCAAAGGTCGTATCGGTGGCTTCGGCTGTGGCATAAAAATCAGGCTGGCCAGCGACGGTAGTGGTGTCATCCTTTTGGATGGAAGCCGAACTCGTATCAGACATACTATTAGTGAGAAGTAGTTTCACCCCTTGACGAAGCTGGGTGCGCCAGCTTACGGGCGTTGTCGTATTTGTTTCTAGGTTGAGCGAGTTAAATATATTGTGAATTTGGCCTTGAATACTCCCCGCCGCATCGTGGGCAAATAGATATTTGCTCGGTTCAAGTACGCCGAAGACGTTTCGCGACATGACAATGCTGTCGCCGTCGATGCCGATACTCTGAATAGCAGCTTCAAGCTTGCCATTGGCGACGGCAGCACTATCAGCAGCGCCAGCCCAGTCGGTGGCCGAGAGTATCACCTTACCCAGCTGGCTATCCATATAATAGAAGTTGCCAAAGCTTAGCCCTGCAGGTACCGTCACAACAAGATTACTTACCCATGGACCGCCTGGTTTAAGCGCAAACTTTCCTGTTGGCGCACTGCTGGTGAGCCGGACCGGCATGCCGCCTATTGGAGCGTTCGTAGGCTGTCCGTCGGTGTCATGAAGCTCAAACGTGATATTTTGCGAGGCGGCATTTCTAATGATTGTAACTGGCGAAGCTGGCTGCGTAACAGCAATTGCGCTAACCGCTGACGTATTGCCATCAGTAACGGTGATGTCTATCTGGCTGCCGGTTTTACCATCGCCGTCTGTGACGGTTACTGTTTTTTCTCCCGCTGTCGTAAAGGCGATCTCATTGGTAAATGTCTTACTCCCCATGTCGACCTCTGGATTGAATGTGTATGTATCCGGCAGAATGGTATCGCTGTCACTGCTCGTAAAGGAAATTGTTCCGCTGTACGAATTAACGACATAACCGTCTGCGTCAAGCGGTAGCACGACAGCAGAACTATGCGTCCCTTGCTTTTGGGGATCAGAAATATTCGTGACATGGAAGCTGGCGACAGGCGGTGGCGTGCTGGTTGCGGGGAGAATAGTGGCTGTTTGTGTTGCGTTGACGATATTTAGATCCGGACTAAGCGGGAGGGTGTCTGCGGCAGTAATAGTTGGCGCGCCCGTGCTACTGTCTTTGTAGTAGAAGCTGACTGATGCATCACTATCGAGAATCGTGACAGTGTTGACACCCCACTTGATCTTCGAGCTACCAAATTGTCCGCTTTCTGCAGTGCTGCGGAGGTGAAGCGTCGTATTCGAATGTAGCGGGACGGGCTTGCCGTACTGGTTTTGGCGTTCGACGGTCATGATTGGCGATGGACGGTTTGCTTCATGCTGCCGAGACGGTGTCATAAAAGCCAACCGGGTTGGTGCGCCGTAGGACATAATCGCCGTCAGGGCTTTAGAGCTTGACGCGCCATCTGTTGTGACGGCACCGAGTATCCGGTGACTGTTAGTCGTACTGGTTGTGCATGATCGGCTGTCGTCGACGGCCGGTGTGCAGTCACGGGTTTCAATTTGGGCATTGTCGTTGCGGTAGTAGAACTGGGCTGATGTTTTACCAGCTTCAACCTTCAGATCAAGCGTCGAACTGAAACTGCCGTTTGGCGCAGTCGAGAAAGTGCCGGTGCCGGCCAGCATGCTGAGTTTTACAGTCTGTCCGCCGGACGGTGCGGCTACGATACGGCCGTGCGCATTGAGCAAAGTGACCTGCGTAGCGTCAGTGACGCCGCCACGCTCCAAGCTTAAGCTGCTACGATCGAACTGGAAAGAACTTGGTGCTCCATTGATAACCTCGCCGGTCTGCGTGAAACTACGCAGACCCTGAGTGTCGGACGGTGTTGGTGTATCATCGGCTGTGATTGTATAGCGTCCGGCTAAATCCTGTGTGTATTGAATCGTAGCGCTTGAACCACCGGCCGGAATAGCTAGTTGGCCATTATCAGAGAAAGAACCACTCGGCGCATCTGATTGTGCATAGAGCGTCACATCACCGACCGTTGTCGCAACGTTGCCATAGATGTCGTAGAGTGTCGCGGTCAAAGCGCCTGACTGACCGATTTCAAGGGCGTTACTGCCAATATAAGAGCTGTTAGTAAAGCGTACTTCATGGACACTGTCTGGAAGAATGGTAAGGGTTGCTGCGCCACTTTGCAACCCTTGAGCGCTCGCCGTCAGTGTCGCCGGGCTTGATTGCGTTTGATGATAGTACAGCGCTGCCGCACCTTCACCCGCCGGAATGGTGAGTGTTGTGATTGTGTTGGCGTCTGTAGCGGCGCTATCAAGGAATGCGCCGGAAGTATTCGTAGAGTTGAGCGTGAGAGTAAGTGGTGAGGCGGTCGTGGTCGGTTCATTGTATTCATTTCGAAGGGACAGTGTGAGCGCTTGTGTGTCGCCAGCTTTCATGGTTGAGGTTGGCGCACCGAAGGCAATAACACTCGGCGTTCCATTGCTGTAGTCAACAGTTACGGCTGTATCCGTCAGGCTGCCTTCGGCGTCAGTGGAGTCGGCCTGATCTCGCGCAGTAATTGCCGCCTGCCCTGCCACCGTATCCGTATAAGTAACCGTACGAGTCGATGTGCCGGATTCGAAAGTCACAGACGCCTGATCGAACGTACCGCCACTAGATGAGGTTTGCAGATAGACGACTGTCTGTGTTTCGGCAGGTACGATATTGCCCGATGCGTCAAGCAGGTTAATCGCCAGACTGCGTGGCTGCCCTTTGATCATCGACTGCAGGCTTCCAGTGATTGAGAGCCTGGTTGGTGCAGTTGCAGTTATCGTGATCGGTTGAGAGGCTGATGTGAGGCTATTCGTGGTGACGCTTATGGTGCAAGTGCCGGCTGAGGTGTCTTTGTAATAGAATGTTGCGTCAGTGCTTGCAGCAGCAACCGCTATAGTTGATGTTGCGAGCCAGTTTGTATCACTTTCGGAAAAAGTTCCGGTTGCGCACGTGCTTGATAACGCGATTGTACGATCGCTACCGGAAGTGGTGTTGTTGCCATAGGTATCATTAAAGTTTATGCGAAGCGGACTTGAAGCCGCACCACTTTTAACGGACTGCGCACCGCTGATAAAGTCCATGCTTGCTGTTTCTGCGGCGGTAATAGTGATAGGCTGAGTCGCGCGCGCTGTCGGTGATGCAGAGACAGTCATGGTATGACTGCCGGCCTTTTCACCAGTGAAGTAAAAGGAAGTCGTGGCTGTGCCGCGAGTGACCACCTTACTATTGATTGTTGGGTCGTTTAGATTTTGCGTGGCGATAAAGTGCCCTTCCGTCGCGGTCAGTGAAATGTCCGTTGTGCCATCCTGGAGCGCCGGGCTGCCGTCGGCTTGGCGAAGCGCAATATCAATGGCCTGACTCGCTTGGCCTGCGACAATTGACTGCGTAGCGCTGGTTATGACGACACTGTCGATGACTTGGCTGGTGATAGTGACTTGCTGGGTGCCATTGACCATTCCAGTATCCGGCTGATCAAGAGGCGCGGTGTCGCTTGCGGTGATCTGATTAACATGAAAGGTGTTGTCTTTGAGGTAGAACTGTGTACTCGATTGACCCGCCGCAATGGTAACGGAGGAGGCTGTCCACGGGCCACTGGTGCTGCTAGCGAACTGAGTTGATGATTGATCGCTATAAAGGTAAACGGGAGTACTGTTATTTTGTATAGCAACGTTGCCGTAGACATCATAGCTGGTGACGGTAAACGCATTTGAACTGGTATCAAGCGGAACTTTCGCGTCTCCGATCACGCCAAACTTGACGGGTGCTGATGAGGTGACTTCTACAGGCGCGCCTGTCGTCTGGAGACCACTTCGACTCGCCTGGAGGGTGGCGGTACCGACCAGAGTATCGCGGTAATAGAGCGTCGCACTACTGACTCCTCGTGCAAACTGTAGCGAGGTAATTGGCGTGAATGGACTGTCGGATAGCGAGAATTGCCCACTCTTAGACGAACTAGATAATGCTACAGCCATGTCGCTTGTTGCAGGCGCCGCAACTCCGTTAGCATCTGTCAATTGTACGGTCATAGCTAATGGGCTGCCCGCTTCGGTGCTTGGCGCGCTGGTCGTCGTGACGATGTTTGCCGGATAAGCGGCAACGATCTGTATCGCGGCCGACCCATCGGTAAGACGAGCGGTCTCAGTACTAGCACGGCCATCAACGACGGTTAGTGTATTCATCGTGGTTCCGCTACTTGCTACTGAGTCGCTCATATCTACAGTGGTGCGCATTGACCCGCCCGGTATTGTGACGTCGACCGTGCCACTCAGTGCTGTCGTTGGTGCGTCGGAGAGATAGAACGACGCGGTCGCTGAACTGCTTCCGATACGGACAACAGTGTCCGACGAGGCGGTAACGGCATTGCCGCCGCTGTCCTGCAGCTCGATCGTATACCCGCCGTGCTCATTGACGAGAAGTGTCGGCTTTCCGGTAATGACGAGGTTGGCGGCAGCTCCGGTTCCACTAACGATATCCTGAGTCGCATTCACCCATCCATAATCCCCCGATTTGGCATCAGCCGTATCACTGGTCATGTCCCTCGCGCTGATGGTCGTCGTGCGAGCGGTAGTGTCGCGATAGTAGACATTAGCTGCGGTCTGGCCTGCAGGAATAGTAATGGCGAAAGGCTTCGTGCCTGACCATGTTGTCTGGTCACTGCTGAACTCACCTGTCGTCGAATTAGCATAGACATATATCGTAGTAGTTGTCGAAACGGGAATCGGTGAAGCATCAGCTCCTTGCGTCTGAACAGTGATCGCCGAGCTAGAGGCGCCTAATGGGAAGTTTTGAGCAGGACTAATAATGGCAAGCTTGGTAATCGTGCCGGCATTAGCGGACGCCACGGAAATATTACACTGCTGTCCCGTAATTGAAGACTGCGTCGTATCAGTTGCCGTTACGCAAAATTCTCCTGTTGTCCCCATAGTCACGCCATTAACGAATGTTTTGATACCGCGATCCGCGCTAGTCATGGTGTACTCCGCCGGCAAGCCTGCGGCAAGGTCAGTCGAACTAAATGAAATCGTCCCGGTATAGCCAGCCAGTGATGCGCCAGCATAATCGACAGCCTGCACGGTAATCGAGCTTGGAGTACCGGCTTGAATAGGGTCACTTACACCGGTAACTTTCAACTTGTAAGGCGGGTTGACCGTTGCCAATTGAGTAAATGTAGCGCCACCCTGGGCGACGCCCGTAATGGTCGGCGTACCCTGCTTTGTGTCTTTGTACCAGATATCAACACTGCTTTTGCCCGCCGGAATGACGACACTAGAATAGCTCCAGCGTGTCGACTCATCCTCGCTTAGATTTCGTGCGAATGAAGCGCCGGTCGAGCTGCTTGCCACATCGATGGTCGTGTCAACTGGTGACGTGACGGGATTGCCACTGTCATTTCTGGCCTGAATCGTCAGCTTGCCTGGCTCGGTGGCGGCTACGGTCAGTGGTGTATTTGAGAATACGTATGCCGCGGCAGTGTAGGTAAATGCGTTCGTTAGTGTGACAGCATTCGTGTAAGGATTAGTTATGCTGACATCAACCACGCCTAATCCATGGGCGGGTGTCGTTGCCTGCAAGGTTGTATCGTTTATATACGTTACAGCGGTGGCCTGCGTTCCTCCGAAAGTAACGGAATACCAGGTACCTCCGTCAGATTTTGCAGCAAAGCCCGTTCCGGTAATAGTCACGCGAGTACCGCCGCTCATACTACCGAATGTTGGGGTGATCGACGTGATGGTTGGCGCTGGTAATTGATAGGTGTAACCTGCTGTCAGTGTGGCAGTTTTTCCGAAGGTGTCTTCGAGCATGACATCTACACTTCCTGGCGCTACACCTTCAGGAACAACGAAGCTTAGAGAAGTGTCGCTAATCAGCGTGACGCTTGCTGCATAAATGCCGCCAACCTTAACGCGAATACCATCATGGAAGTTCGTCCCATTAACGGTGATGGTGTTGCCCCCTTCAATAGAGCCGGTATTTGGGCTGACACTGGCGATTGTCGGCGTACCGACGTACGTATAGCCGGCCGCAAGGACTGCAGTCTTGTTATCGTAGCGATTAACTGCGACATCTACCTTGCCACCGGTGTGGGCGGGCGCTACGGCGGTTATCGTTGTCGGCGATTGCAACTGCACGTTAGTAGCCGCTTGGTTGTCAAACAAAACGGCGATCGCCTGAACGGTAACAATACTGATCGCTACTGGTGTGGACGCATCCGTCGTTGAGTTATTGCCGAGCTGGCCATTAGTATTAACACCCCAACAGTAGGATTGGTAATTAGAAGCGATGGCACAGGTGTAGTTGCCTCCTGCGGTGATTGCACTGACAGTCTTGCCCGCTAGAACCCCGCTCGTATCGACCGCCGCCGGTGTAGTCGACTGTGTCGTTGAATTGTTGCCAAGCTGACCCTGAGCGTTATAGCCCCAGCAATACGCCTGGTTATCTGAGGCGATGGCGCAGGTGTGGGTTGCCCCGGCCGCTACGCTACTGACTGTTTTGCCGTTCAAGACGCCGGTTGTGAGCACGGCCGCAGGCACAGACGACGACGTCGTTGAATTATTACCAAGCTGACCGTAGTTATTATAGCCCCAGCAATACGCCTGGTTATCTGAGGCGATGGCGCAGGTGTGGTTCGTCCCGGCCGCTATGCTGACGACAGTTTTGCCTGCAAGTGCGCCAGTGGCCGTTGTGGCGACCGGGACAGTAGACTGCCCAGTTGAGTTATTGCCGAGCTGGCCCTGTGTGTTATATCCCCAACAATACGCCTGGTTGTCTGAAGCCACCACACAGGTGTGGTAACCGCCAGTAGTAATTGAGAGGACGGTTTTGCCTGCAAGTGCGCCAGTGGTTGTTGTCGCGACCGGCACATTGGACTGCCCCGTCGAATTATTACCAAGCTGGCCGTAGCCATTATATCCCCAACAATACGCTTGGTTGTCTGAAGCCACCACACAGGTCTGGTAATCCCCGGCCTCAATCGAGAGGATGGTTTTCCCGGCAAGCACACCCGAGGTGTCGACGGCGACCGGGACTGATGAGGTATTTGTCGAGTTATTGCCGAGTTGACCATAGGTATTGAGCCCCCAGCAATACGCCTGACCTTCATAGATACCGCAGGAATGGTTAGCCCCACTGACTATCTGCGAAACTTCCTTGGCGCCATTACTGAAATTTTGGCCGGTAATAGTGACCGCTTGGCCGCCCGTAGCGGAACCGGCATTTGGGGTGATACTGGCGATGATTGGGTTTGGCTCCAGGTAAGTGAAGGCAGCTGGTGCAACAGCGGTCTGACCATCACTATTATGGACAATCACATCGCGAGTACCAGCCGTACTGGCAGGTGTGGTGACAGTCAGGGTGCTATCATTGACGCGCGTCAACGCTGATGCTGCTGTCGTGTTGAATGTTACCATCACATTGTCGTTAAAGTTCGAACCTGTAATAGTGATGGTGTCGCCACCAATCGTCTGACCCGATGTCGGCGCCACACTGGTAATCGTCGGACTTGCCATGAATTCATATGCGTTAGACTGCGTGCCGGACAGATTATCATAGCGAACCATACTGACGTCGACAAGTCCTGCACTATGTGACGGCGTGGTGGCAATCAAAGACGTGCTTGATTTCACTTGAATATTGGTGGCGAAGCTGCCGCCAATGGTGACAGTCGGGTTACCGACAGATACTGGGCGGGTTGCCACGGCAACACTCGAATTTGTAGTGGTATTATCTCCTAGTTGGCCGCTGGTATTGATCCCCCAGCAATAGGCTTGTTTGTCGATAGTGCTGGTGCAGGTATGGTTCGCCCCAGCGGCGAGCGTTCTAATATTCTTGCCTGTGAGGACACCACTGGCTGTAACCGCAACCGGTACAATTGACCGAGTTGTCGAATTATTTCCAAGCTGACCGTAGGCATTAAATCCCCAACAATACGCCAGGTTATCCGAGGCCACCACGCAGGTATGGTTCGCCCCGGTCGTGATACTGCTGACTGTTTTGCCGGCAAGGACGCCCGTGGTCACCGCGGCCACCGGGACTGATGAGGCAGTTGTCGAGTTATTGCCGAGCTGACCATTGCCGCCATCTCCCCAACAATGCGCCTGGTTATCTGAGGCGATGGCACAGGTGTGACTCATTCCGGCCGCGATACTGCTGATCGTTTTGCCAGCTATGCTACCGTAGGTGTCAACAGCCACTGGCACAGTCGACTGGGCGGTCGAATTATTTCCAAGCTGACCGTAGGGATTATAGCCCCAACAATACGCCAGGTTATCTGAAGCCACCACGCAGGTATGGTTCGCCCCGGTCGTGATACTGCTGACTGTTTTGCCGGCAAGGACGCCCGTGGTCACCGCGGCCACCGGGACTGATGAGGTAGTTGTCGAGCTATTGCCGAGCTGGCCCTGTGCATTATAGCCCCAGCAATACGCCTGGTTATCTGAGGCGATGGCACAGGTGTGATTGCCTCCCGCGGTAATGGAAGAAATGGTTTTGCCGGCAAGGACGCCCGTGGTTGTCACGGCGACTGGCTTATACGAAGTGACTGCCGAATTATTGCCGAGCTGGCCAAAATTATTATATCCCCAACAATACGCTTGGTTGTCTGAAGCCACCACACAGGTCTGGTAATCCCCGGCCTCAATCGAGAGGATGGTTTTACCGGCAAGCACACCCGAGGTGTCGACTGCGACCGGGACTGATGAGGTATTTGTCGAGTTATTACCAAGCTGGCCGTAGGTGTTAATCCCCCAGCA
>JAQGHC010000036.1 GCA_028289015.1 Candidatus Saccharimonadota bacterium
TCGTTGCCGACGCCAAGTATCGTGCCGCCCTGGGCCAGTACTTTCTTGACTAGTTCGGCGACGTGTTCGTATTCGTATTGTTTTGCAAACGTTAATATCGGTACGGCAGTTTGCATAGCGTCGCTGACCGTATCAGTTGTTTTTCGGGTAATGCCAACCAGCAATGTTTTGATCCGGCCGATATCTGCCGCTTCCCTCATGTCTTTGTAATCATATGAAGATTGATGAAGGCCAACTTTTTCGTTTAGTTGGTCAACGGCTTCGACAGCGCGCTTGGCGATAATTTCTGACTGGACGATCGGCCACGCGCGTACCGCAAGATCCTGCAGGGTGGTTGTCGTGTGATTGCCTTGGACGTAACTCTGAACCAAGTTCGGCAGCTTGCTCATATGGCGATAATCACCCGCTTCGCTGTCAGTACCGGCGATGATTATCGGCATTTCGCTGTCGACTTCTTTTGACGTAGCAATCATGCTGTCAATGATGCGAAAGTATTGTAACCGCTCTTCCCTGCCGGCACGGTTTGAGTCCCCTTGTCCGTGTGATGCCACGGCGCCATTTGCACCAGATGGGCTGTTTTGATTGCGAATCGTATTGCTATTAGAAAACATCTCATCAATATTAAGTGCGTCTTCGGGGCTTGCTGGAAAGTCTATAGCCACTGACTCAAGGCCGTAAATGTCGCCCTTAAATAATTTTGTATTGTGCATTGCCAGCGCCAACACATAATATGGTTGGTTATATGCCATGGTAATCAGTAGCGGCGTTGTATCGTAGGCGTCAGCGATGCATACGCGTTCTTCACATTCGATTGGTAAATGATATATTTCATAGGTATCTGGATTGGCAAAAATTGCCATACCTTCGGTCGTTTGTTGCCAAAAATCCAGGTTTTCTAGATTGCTCTCTATTTGTTCAAATACGGTCGACATGTCTGCGTCGTTATTTCCCGACCGCCACTCCTCTAGGGCTTTTCGTGTAAGGTTTTTATAGCGAGTCTGATCTTCTTGTATGTGAGGTGGGGTTGGATGTCGGTGTGTCGGTAGATAGATACTGATGACATTTCCAGACTGTGGTCGCGCTAGTACTTCGATTGAAGATCGAGTGACTTTATTCATACTTTATCCTCCTTATGTAACCGAGTTATTGCACTTTTATTTAAGCGCACAATCAGTTTTATATCTGTAATGTATTTCACTTGAAAGATTTTTAGCGAAAGAAATAATAACAGTGGTCGAGATTGAATAATCTTGTATTCAGGAATATGCTTAATATAATAACTGGAATAGAGCGTTGTCGTAATATTTTTGATTGGAGGTGTGGTATGGATGATGAGGACGAAGACTTACAGCGTAACCCAAAAGAGTGGTCTAGCGGCCGTGAGCCTATGACCGAGGCGCAGCGCATTGAACTTGAGATGCTCTCTAATCAAACTGGTGAACCGACATCAGACGAGCATCTAACGAAAGCAGAAGCATCTGAAAAGATCGAGGAGCTACGTCAAGAAGCAGGTATTGATAGTTCAGACGATGAAGCTGATACGGTGTTAGGCGACGACGGATAAGGCCTTGATGCAAATGAAATAGCACCCGGCTAGGGTGCTAGATTCTTGGTAAAATTGGAGCGTCCTTGCGGGGTGGCGTATGCCACCCCGCAAGGGAGAGCCTAGACGAAGCGTTACTGCTCGTAGGGGATGTAGTCACGGGCCTCCGCTTCAGCTTCAGTCTCCGCTTCAGCTTCATAGCTTGCGAGTTCGTCGCAGCCTATGCACTTGCCGCCCACCATAGCTACTCGATCATACCTGCAACCGCAGTCGTCGCATTCAATCAAGCCTTCGCACATATCACAAAGGAAGGCTTGATTCAGCTCTTCGTATTTCGATCGTTTTTTACAGCAAACGCAGTAAAAATATTCGTCACACGAATTACAAGTCGCATCTGCTTGAGTCATGTCGAGATTGATTGTCATGCAATCAGGGCAGCCTCGTGCATTCAGCTGATTAAGCAGATCTTCTTCGGTTGCTGGTACGGGATTGATTCGAGGGTCGCTAATTCGAAACCAAAGGCCATCGGCAAAGGCTTCAAAACGGCATGATATCCGTACCTGGCCATCGTGAGCTTCGCAGTATTTTAGCTGGTCAGACGTCGTGTCGTTTCCGACAGGATAGATACGTGCGAGTTCGGACGGAATGCAGCCGATCCATAGATACTCTTCGGTGTGAATGATTGGGGTGACGGTTTCGTCGACAACTTCACGAGTAGCGCGGATTTTCAACATGGTATGCCTCCTGGGTGGAATAAGCTGAACTTTCTTACCAAGAACGATTCAGCGGCAATGAATTAACGCATCTGAATTAAATATACAATAGCATAAATATTGCAATTGTGCAATATGATCTATCGACCTTGTAAAGCGTCTAATGCAACGGCAACGGCAGCGAATACTCGCCAATCTTCGCTGCTGTAGGCGTCGTCGGTCATCGTCAGTGTGTAGTGGTCGCGAAATAATGTCGTCTTTCTATACTTACCCACTTCTTGGTTGTTCGAATCGGCAAATGAAAAGTGGTATCGAAAAAACCAAGAAATAACTTCAACAAAATCGCCGATGATCGGTAAAAATCCCGCAAAGCGTCGAAATAGCGCTAACGCCAGGCTATTCTCTGCCAAGGTAAGCTTGGGCTGGTCGTCCGTATCCAGGATGCTCCAGGTACTTTTTACTAACGACGCTTTAAATTCTTTTTTAAATGCGCCAATGACGTTTCCTTGCATATCCTCAATGATAAATTTGCCATGGACATCTAAGATTTTTTCTGCACGTAGTGTAAAAATTGGTTCAGCTTTTTCAGTGTCACTATAAAATGTGACCTGTTCTTTGAATGTCAGACGCTTTTGCTGAGCGAACGCAACTAGCTGATTTTTATTGCCGTCTTGGTCGGCGTTATAAACAGCGTATTTGTTAACGAAAGCAGTGATTTTTTGTTCAACGATAAGTTTGGGGTTCATACTGCTATCATAGCAGCTGCTTGTGTCCCGGTCCATGGATGTTAAAATGGCGCCAACCCGGTGCCGCAAGTAGTGCGAAGCGACTAGATCAGCATCTTAAAGCTCCTTTCTCCTCATCCGAACATCGTCAGACGAAGGAGTGTGCTGATTTCGTTGTTGGGAGTTGCTGTATAGAAACTCCTGGTGGACTAAGTCATCTTTTATCCAGTTTTTGCTTGCTAATTTTGGCGTTCGTTCGCTTGACGTTGCCGTAGCTGGTGTCGGATGGTTGCGGCGGGCATTGGATTAGTGAGCCATCCGGATTTTTAGATGCGGATAGATTCAGGTCAGCCCCAGCTTGGTGTCTAATGCTTGAATTCCGCCAAGGAGCCACTCCTGCTCATCGTGTGTTATCTTGTCCTTGTCTCTGAACAAAAACTTGACCACATGATTAGCAAGACGTAAAACGATGTATGTGCCCGGAAACACTGGAATGCCATGGCGATAATCTCGCCAAAATCAGTTTATAGAATGAG
Organism: Candidatus Saccharimonadota bacterium; assembly: GCA_028289015.1. Lineage (GTDB taxonomy): Bacteria > Patescibacteriota > Saccharimonadia > Saccharimonadales > Saccharimonadaceae > UBA6022. The sequence goes on from JAQGHC010000036.1 coordinate 3,518, forward strand.
GTCTCCGTAGCCCCGATTGTCAGTGTCAGCGAGGCCAGTGTTAGACTAGCGACTTAGACGATGAGTCAGTCGTAAAGCATTTTCAGTCATGTCGTCGCATACCTTTGAGATGGTCCTGCGTGGCATCGAGTTTTTTCGGAATAAAACAAACACTTCTCTGCTTGAGACGGTCATAATACGGAAAGTCATATTACTATAAAAACGTATATATATCAAAAATAGTACTCCGTTGTAATGCCGGGGTACTATTTTTTCATTCAACGTTTTTTTACGCATATAAAGAGCGATGTTTTATCATGACAAAACATTGAGTCGGCCCGGCCTATACGCTAGCTCGGTACAAAGATTTTCTTGTTTAAGTTATCCTTGTTATTTCATATTACGATTCGTGCGCCTCGGCGTAATTGTGCCTTGTGTAGGTCAGACGAACGCTTGTTGAAACAAGTGAAAGAGTTAGGTTTTTATAAGAAAAACGTTTGTTATTATTCAATATAGCACGATATATCTATTTTGTCAATAGCAATCTCTAATTCACCCTTCACCTCGCTTGGCTTGACATGTTAGCCTATTTCGATTATGCTTAATCTTGTGTGTTTTTTTACGTGGAGTTTTAAAGCACACTCGCTACCCCTGTTATCCACCAAGTTCAAACAACTATTAACAGCGGATAATACGACAGGGCGTATGCAAGGAGGGACAAATATTATGCGTCTAATCGCACTATCAATCGCCGCATTTCTAAGTACTATCGTACTTAGTTCAAGTAGCACGGTGGCGAACGCCGCCCCTAAATCAGAAATTAAAAAAGAAGCTGTTGCTAACATGGTGACTATCGCGCCAGGTGACAATTTGACAAAGATCGCAACTGAAAAAAAATCAACAATCCAACGATTGTATGACGCGAACGAAAAAATAGAACACCCAGATATGATTTTTCCTGGTGAAAAATTAAGGGTTCCTGCAGCTGATGAACAGCTAGCATCGCGACCAATGCCAGTAGAAGCTGCTGCGGCGCCTGTAGTTACCGCTCCAGTGCAAGGTGCGCAATCGGCACCTGCGGTTCGTACTGCTGCTCCACGCGTTGCTGCGGCACCTGTCGCAAGCGGTAGTGTCTGGGATCGGCTAGCTATCTGTGAGGCTGGTGGAAACTGGGCGATTAATACCGGCAACGGCTATTACGGTGGGTTACAGTTTACTATCTCTAGCTGGCAAGCAGTCGGTGGTAGTGGCCTGCCTAGCGATGCAAGTCGTGAAGAGCAAATTCAACGCGGCGAAATGCTCCTTACTAAACAAGGCTGGGGTGCATGGCCTGCGTGTACAGCAAAACTTGGCTTGCGATAACCATTTCTACGCCTACAACAAAACCTCCTGTAATTACAGGAGGTTTTTATTTTATGTGATGAAAACTTAGTCAAAGTTCAAGTTTGACTTTGTGACAATCTTTGTCCACTCTCCCTTAGGTACATTATTTGAATCAATGAATCGCCAGCTAACGACACCACGCCCGTCAACATCTAAATAGTCCGCAAGTGCGGGTGATAGATCTAGCCCGGCACGCCGCTCGGCGGGTTTGTCTGTGCCAAACACGTAGTACGCGTCATTTTCGCCAAAAGGACCGACGTCCTCCCACTGTGCATAGGCAACTTTTTTATCATTGCTTACTTTTATCCAACGATTTTTAATGATCGAAGTATTCTCGGGGATTATTCCAGTGTACCAAGGTATTTGCTGTAACTGCGCATCAGATTTTAGCCCATTTTCGTCGTAGTCATTGAACGGCAAGGCGAAATAAAATGGGTTTTCGTTCGGAGTGAACGCGCATGGGCGATACCCGCAGCGATTTTCCGGGTTATCAATCCCGCCGTAAGCACTTACCCAGTCAGTCATCCAGGCTGATGCGCGATTATGAATAAAATCATTGGAGCCGTCTGCGCCCTCGCCTACCCAAAAAACTGTCGCTGTAATGTTTTCATGAAGCGGGTATGAACTTGCTGGCTGAGGCAAGACTGCATCGGCCTGCGTCATGCTGGATTGCGGAACCGCTTCCTCTTTTTTGTCTGATGATTCTGTTGCCATTGCTGACGCCTTGGCTTTTGGTGCCGATGGCGAAGGGGCTGTTTGTTTGGTAAGGCTGTGGACTCCCATTGCTGTAACAAGCAGGAGTATGCTTAAGATGGCGTGTATTTTTTTGTTTTTTAGTACGGATCGCTTAATTATTTTCATTACCCCCACTCCTTATCTGTACGTTATGTAATGTATGTCAAAGTGGCCGTTTATTGACTAATGTATACCATTCATTATACTATTAATATAATTTCCAGAGTATAATCTGATTCTATTCCTCTCTCCGTGAAGCAAATTGGTAACCGTAATAACGCGAGGGCCTGCCTTATGAAGAAGAGTCACGCTGCTTCCCATCCCGATACGCCTGTTTTTTTTGATGGCAGCGGTCGGCGCTGGTTATTGGTTCGCATTTTTGCCGTCGCACTAGGTGTGCTTTTGTTTTTTTTTACCGTCTGGACCACACCGCACGTACTCAACGAGCGGCGTGTCCCCTCTTTTAATTCACCTCATCTCCAACTTGGCGCTAATCTTGACGGAGACATGATGGCAAAGCAACTTAGGGGGATTGCAAAGGTTAAAACTAATAATAGTACTGCCGTTATCGGAACGGGTTCAAAAATGCGGCTTGTGAAGATAATGGTCAACCCTAGCGGAATTTATGCTGCACATCCCGTAACAAACGAAAAAACACGGCAATTATCATATTCGGAAGTGTTGTATATTGGCAATGAAAAGTATGCGTATCTACGCTATGGCGACGAGCGTCAACTGCCACCGACTATAGACCAACTCGCGAACAATGTTAATCGTTCTAATACAGCGGTCATTGGCGACGGGCCACTAGTGCGTTTGATCGAGATAGTCCGCAATGACTCAGGAACGTTTGTTGCTGATCCGTTTACGGGCAGTGTTCTAGAGCGAGCTAGTGACGATGAGTTGGACTATATTAATGGTGACCAGTATGCACTGCAAAGGTATGGTCACACCGAGGGCAAGCGGATCGCCTTAACGTTTGATGACGGACCCGATCCCATCTATACGCCACAACTCCTTGACTTGCTTTCGCGTGAATCTGCCCAAGCAAGTTTTTTTGTTGTCGGAACGAACATCGCTAAGTACCCCGAAGTAGCCAGTCGTCTTGTTCGCGAGGGTCATACGATAGCCAACCACACCCTTAGTCACGTTGATTTTGACTATGTTGGTAATTTTGAAGGCGTGCAGCAGATTAATCAGACGCAGCGGATGATTGTGGCGGCGGCACGGTTAAACACGCCTTTTTATCGCCCACCATACGGCGGCAATACCGACCAATCCCTTCGTAATAGTTTGCGTAGTATTTTGAATGCGCAGAAACTGGGCTACGTAGTGACGTCGTATCATTTTGATAGTAATGATTGGCAGTTTAACAGCGGGTACAAACCGGTTTATCCGGAATTTGACGGGAAAGATAAAGTTATTTTAGTCCATGATAGCGGCGGTGATCGCACCCGGACATTAGCATACGTTAAAGAACTAATTACTCAGGCAAAAGCCCAGGGCTATACATTTGCCAGCTTGACCGATCTGTATCCACAAGTGCCACACGCTTCATTGCAAACACAACCAGGGTTTGCTGATGTCGTCTCATTGGGCGTTGCGCAAGCGGTGCTGGTGTGGCCGCTATATACTATTCAGATCCTGTTTGGATTTAGTGTGATGATGATTATAGTGACGACAATTTTAAATGTGGTTTTGGCACTTCTTAACTCAAGAAAAGTAAAACGAAAAAAATGGAAAACTAGCTACCGGCCGTATGTCACGGTTGTCGTACCTGCCTATAATGAAAGTATAGTCATTGTTAATAGCGTCCGCTCATTGTTACAGTCGAATTATCGAAAAATCGAGGTGTTGATTGTTGATGATGGGTCGTCAGACGACACGTGGACAGTTGCCTCACGATTGGATCGACGTTACAATCGCGTGCGATCAATACATCAAGAAAACGGCGGCAAAGCATCTGCATTAAACAATGCCATCGCGCAGGCTAAAGGTGAGATTGTCATTTGTGTCGACGCTGATACGGTTTTTCCGCCCCAGACAATCGGTAAATTAGTTCGGCATTTCCAAGATGAATCCGTGGCTGCGGTCGCGGGTGTCGTAAAGGTAGGCAATGTCTCAAGTATGCTCACTCGCTGGCAGATGCTTGAATACACGGTCAGCATTGCAATCGATCGCAATGCGCATTCGCTGATTAACTCGATAATGATCATTCCAGGTGCCTGCGGTGCGTGGCGCAAGACGGTAGTAAGTGAGGTGGGTGGCTTTTCGCACAGTACGCTCGCCGAGGACTGTGATTTGACGGTTAAAATCCAACAACTTAATCGTTACCGGATCGTACAAGAAAATGACGCCATCAGCTATACCGAAGCGCCTAATCTGATCGGTGCGCTGACAAAACAACGTTTTCGCTGGATGTTTGGTAATCTTCAGGCGTTATGGAAACATCGAAATATGGTATTTAACCGCCACTATCGCTGGCTAGGTATGTTTATTATGCCTAATTCACTTATTTCCATCATCATTCCCCTTTTCTTTTGGCCGTTGCTTGCGTTTATCAGCATACAGAATGTCCTTAACGGCAACTACGAGATTATTCTGATTTATTTCTTGATTACGCTGACCATCCAATTTATCGTTGCCGCAATCGGTCTACGTTTAGCGGGTGAACGATACGCCTTGTTATGGGCAGTTCCGTTCGCACGCTTTATTTACGGACCAATCCGCCTATATATTTTGTATAAGACGGTTATCACTGCGCTGAGAGGATCATATGTCGGCTGGAATAAGCTGCTTCGTGCGGGTACTGCAACATATCCAGTTGCAGATAAGAAGCCAAGTGTCATATCAGTTCAACCAAGTAATCTCTCATCGAGTAAAACTTAAGACAGAACAATTTCAAGTTTTTCCCGCAGCTCTTGGATGGATTTGATGGTTCGCGACGATAATACGTCACGCGCATAAATAATTTGATTGGGCTCATTAATCATCTGGTCAACAGCTTCTATTCGATTAGCGCCGCTATAAATGACGGCGTCCGCAGGAATTTGCAGTCCTAGGGCGACAGTATCGAAGCCATTCGCAATTTCTTGAAATGACTGGACCGAAGCAGTTTTAAAAGCCGCTGCTTCATGCGGAGTAGGTGCGGTCTCAAGTGACTTTGCGTCACTGCGGATCCGCTCAGCAATAAACAGCATGCGATCATACTGTCCGGCGTACAAATTTAAATCTGCCGTCGAATTAAATTCATCGGTGTATTCTTCGATCAGCTTGGCGGTTGTGTCATAGCGTTTAATAAAGTCGACTAACTCGCTATATTGCGTGAACGCCTCGTCGCTTTGCTCGGCAAAAACGACTGCTTTATCCTGCAGAATAACAGCCGCTTTTGCCTGGTTAGTAAAGCCCGTATATGGTAGCGGCTCATAGCTGTCAGCCGTCGATGTAAACCGCGTAAGATTGATACGGTTCTCTCGCACAAGGTTGCGTAGGGACTCCACTTCGCGCGTAAGGTTGGTTGTTTCAATCGTTGGATCGTTAATAAAAGCTCGCTCGGTGCTTTTCTCTAGCTGTATGTAGCCAGTCTGCAATGAACTCGCCGACTGATGGACGCGGTTGATATACTGCCCGGCAATGTACTCGGGCAATACAATTACGTACGTCGCTATCGCCAGCAGTGTTATTGCCAGCATGGTCAGAAACAGTTTGATTTTTCCGGCGGCTCGTGTCATAACTGTCTCCTTGCCCGCCTATAGTGATAGGCAGTTGTATGATTTTTTGAGGCATGTATCGGAGTAACGGAATGATGAATTTTTACTTTGTAAAGTAATGATTGGTCATCCAACTGCAATAGGTATACTTCTACAATACCACTATAGAATGTCAGCTATCAAGCCATTTTAAATTAAAGGTTTACTCCACGGTTTGTCAGACTAAATATAGCGCGGGTATATTTGTTTTCGCCCTCTCGGGCTCATCGACGTTTTTATGTGTCACGTTTCTTTTTAGCTAATAATTGTCGGATATGCTGCCGCGGTCAGGTGTGATTTACTCCGTAAAAGGTATGAGTAGATTATATACTTATACAATAAAGTATATTGCGACACCGAATAATGAAAACGCCCCGCTCTCTATAAAAGAAATCAGGGCGTCGCTAGATAGTATAAGGATTCAGACACGCTTTTTGCGTTTGGGTTTTGACTTCGGCCTGGAACTGAACTTGAGCCCCGCGCGAAATTTTTCTTTGACCGCATGCATCTGTAGTAGTCGATTGAAATTGAATTCAACCTTCCTGCTGATGATAGTCAACCATATGACAGTCGCAGTCATGGCAAGTCCCAAGTAGAGTGCGTATGTGCTAAGGCTGCTACGAGCTATGTACGCCTCCGAACCTAGGCTTAGGCGCGACATACCTGCAAGTAGAAGTGAGAAGCCCGAAAACGAAAGCATCGCTATAATTATAGCAGCGTTCCGTAGTCGGATTATAGTGGCAGCTCGTCGTAGCTCTTGATACTCCGGGGCTCTACTCATTCTATGCGAATGCCATAGGTAATACCCAGATAGTGCTACGGCGACGAATATCAATGCTACTCCGACCGCTACGTAACCATCCATGAATCCCCCTCAATATATAATCGTGTCTGATGTTTCCATGTTAAATAGCGGCCTTAGCGATCGTCCACTCAAATCTACTAAAGCGTATTAATCATACTACCTAACTACAGATTAGTCTATGTGCAATATGGCTGGCGGACACGCGCTTCGGTGAATTTTTATCGCATAGGACATAATCAACGAATTTATTGTTGATACTGCAAGCTAGCTTTCTAGTACTTCCCTTTTGTATCATTATTGATCAACGACGCAGGTGTACTCGTGGGAAAACCTGATGTCTATCGCTCGCTACAACAAGGAGTGTACGATCGAATTCCATGTGATTTTTTGTTTCCGCTAGGCTAATTTTTTTAATAATTTAATAATAACACCACTGAGTGGCAGTACATTTATATAATTCATGTATACGTAGTCCCCGTATGATATGTTTTACTTTTATCATGACTTGGTGTAAAGTGCGACTCTCTAGATACTGTGGTGGGGCACATCTACGGTAAGGATAGGGTCCTAACCAATGCGACGATAGAGCGCCTCCTTGCCAAGGAAGAGGTTGAGAGCTCGGCGGGTTAGGTAATTGACCAACATGCAATACTATGTTATAATTTAAATATACAGTCGCACAATTGATGCGCGAACCTTACAACTAGGAGGAATAATGATTGTTAGCAAAAATGCTGATACGCGGGGCAAAACAAACCCGCTCAATCGTAGTGCGCTGGACCGTAAAGGCATTCGTCGCGGGAGACAGGTAGTCCTATATCAAGTCAGTACAGGTACGGCCGCTGCCGCAACGATTATGTCGGCACCGCTCGATAAGGACACTCACAAGCCAGACAGAGAAAATGGCCAACTGGTAAGGCTTCGTTTCGAAGCGCCGATCACGACAAATATATATTCCTTGTACGAGTTGGGCGTCGTACCTGACGAGACTGGCGAATATAACGACCAGCAATACTTACTTGATCGTAATCAGTACAACAATCAACAGCTACGCGAAGACGGCTCTGAGCTGCGCGAACCACGCGATCGTTCGTAGTCCACCCTGGCTATTTATTCATCCACCATCAAATAGCCCACTGAAGAGAGCCCGTTGCCAGATGTAGTATCTGGTAATCAGCGGCCCTTCGGTGGGCTTTCTTCATATTTAGCGACAATAGCGAGTACAATTGACATAGACGGTTGTCAAAGGAGTTATAATGAACGATAGCAAAACACGAGAAATTATGAGCAAGTTCATTAATGAGCATTCGTTTGCTGTTTTAAGTACGATCAATAGCAAGGGTCACCCGCATGGTACGGCGCTGTATGTTGGTAGTGACAAAGATTTGAATGTTTATTTTATGACAAAATCCGGGACGGCGAAAAGTAGATACGTTGATAATGACGATATGGTCGCGTTAACCTTTGGCGACGAAGCCGAGCAGGCGACGTTGCAACTGAGCGGCAGCGTTGCTGAGGTTTATGATCCAGTAGAAGGCGCCGGCGCGATGGATTTGTTAGAAAATCTTAAACATCATTCTAAGGATGTTCGTCCACCGCTCTCAAAACTCAACGCGGGCAGTTACCTTATGTTCCGCGTAACACCTGACTGGGCGCATATGGTTGTGTATGGCGGCGGTAGTATGGTGGAGGGTGTGCAGACGTACGATTATAACCGCGCTTAACACTTAATTAACTAGTGGCACAAATGTAAATCCAGGATGAGTATGTTGTTGCCAGCCGCGAGAGGTATTTGTTAATTCGAAAATAGTGTTTTGAATTGGGATGACGAGTTTGCCGCCCTGGGTCAGCTGGTCGTGTAATTCTTCGTGCATCTCTCTTGCTGCCGCGCTGACTAGAATGCGACTATACGGCGCATATTCGGGCAGGCCTATTTGGTCGCCCGCCTGAAAGAACGTCACGTTTTTGAGGTCGAGTTTTTTGCAATTGTCTTCGCCCATTTTGACAAGGTCAGGAATAATTTCGACGGCAAACACTTTGCCGTCTGGACCGACGATATGGCTTAATAGCGCAGTTGTCCAACCCGATCCTGATCCGATATCTAATACCTTGTCACCTGGTTGCGCGTCGAGCCATTCTAGCATTTTACGCACAGTGCTGGGCTGGCTGATTGTTTGACTGTAGCCGATTGACAGCGGCCTATCTTCGTATGCAATATCGATATCTTGCGGCAAGACAAAATCTCTGCGACTGACAGCGTCGAATGCTTGATCTATACCCTTCATGTCGTCCTCCTTTGCTTATGCACATTACATTTCAGCATGGCGTCTCTACCTTTATTATAATGCTTTAATAAAAATAAGGCCCCGTAGTCACAGTGATTACGGGGGATGGATGGGGTGGTTATTCGCCACGGGTGAGCCGAAGCTTTTCGATGGCGAATGGCAGTAGTATTGTTCATAGCATCTTTAACGCTATCAAGGTATCGGCTTTTAACGAGTTCCGTATCTGGGGGGTGATCGCGGTTGACATTGCGCCATGGAGAGCTAAGTCTGTGAGGTGTTATGTCGGCCATCTCAACCCGCATGCTTTTTATAAGTACAAATATACCTATTACGGAGTAAATCCAAAGTGAAGAATATTATAAAACTTTTCAAAGAAGTGTTAGTTGTTCTTCCCTATCTTTTTCTGTTGAATTGTATTGTGCTTTTTTGGGTGCATATCGTGATAGGTAAGTTTTGAATTTGCAAAAAGAAAAGCTCTATGTGCAGTAGCAGAAAACCGATGAAAAACCTGATTACACATCTACCGCGATGCAACGAGTGTCGGTCATGCCGAAGATCCCGTGGGGTATGAGCAATACAAACAAAGAGTAGGTTGTTAAAAGACGTCGGTTATCGTTTTGTTGGTGGGTTACATATTATTCCACGGAACTTCGTCGGCATCTACGGGTTTTGCGATTGACGATGCACTTGTTGGGTAGCTAAGTGTCACGGTGCTGACTTTTTTAGTCTTTGCCCCTTCGGCACTTACACTGGACGAGTCGCGTGTTAACTCTGCCTTTGCCAAGCGACCCGTCTTGTGATTAACCCAGAACGTATTTATTTGACTGGGCTGTGCAGTATACGCACTATGCGAATCGTCGGGAAGGCCGAGCGCTTTAATGGCTTTTTTATTTAACTCGTTTAACGCATCTGCGTTCAGGTCGATGTCGTATTGCGTCATTTTTTGTCCATCGATGGTGACGACTTGACTACTTTTGATAGTGTAGACGCTCTTTTCTTTAATGAATGCCATAAGCTCTTTGCGTGTCGATTCGTTAAAATTACCAACAAGGACTTCACCTGTCGGGACATTGATGCTTTTACCTACCGACACTGGGTCGAGTAATAGCGATCCGCCGAAATCATCAGCATTAACACGATACCAATGATTCATTACTGGCAGGTACTCGCTACTCATACCTTCGAAGTCTGCCGATTTCGTCAGTTTAGCGAAATACTCTTTGTCATCAAGCAACACTAGTTCGCCAGCACGCGTCATGACGGCGACATCGGATTGAACGTCGTATTTAATATAGCTCTTAGGTGCTTTTGCATCAGAGAAATCACTCGTACTTTTGATTGAAATATTTATTTCACTTCCCAATGATAGATTTTGTTCGTAGTCCTGTTGAATGAGCGTTGTGCTCATGTGACTTTCAATCGCGCGGTTTAATCGCTGTTCGGGGCTATTGTTAGCTTGTATCCATGCATAGGTTGCGCCGCCTCCGCCAATTAGCAACACCGCAGCAAGAATACCGGCGACCATCAGACCGACTCGCGATTTTTTAGGTGTTGGAGCTTGTTGCAGCGTTGATTGGTACTGCTGTTCGAATGGTGATAGTGGCGCGGGAGCGGTTGGTTGCGGCTGCTGGTCTAGCTGTTCAACAGGTTGCAGCGGAGCTATCGACTGTGACTGACTCTGTGCATTTTCAGGCGCAGCTAGCTGAGCCGGTGCAATGGGTTGCGGCTGATAGCGGGCAAAATCTGCCACCTGGGGTTGTTGGGTGGGTGCGACCGACTGTGTGGTTGGCGAGGAGTACGGCTGCTGTGGCGTATTCGTTGATGATTGCGGTATGCTCCACTGCGTTGGCGCTGGCGTCGACTCGATCGGAGGTTCGTTAGTTTGATCTGGATCGGGTGCTGGAGGGTAGGATTGGTTTGGTTGCATATTAAGCGTAAGTATGACAAACAGTGATGAAATGGTCAAATAAAAAAGTCTTAGACGAGATTGTCTAAGACTTTATAGCTGACGCATTATTTTTGTGCAGCTTTGAGCTTTTTCTTCAAAATACGCTTGCGGGATGCCCCGTGCCTGTTTCGTTGTTTGGCCATGATTTTAATCCGATCTGTTTATAACTTACCTAATCATACCACATTATCGGTGTTATTGGGTGTAAATTGTGATTTTCAAGCCGCACTTATCGCTTGCGCATAAAGTAGTAAATCAAGCCCAGTGATGGTGCGGCGCTCATCGCGATGACGAACCAGAACATCATCGGTGACCCTGCACCAGGAATATCGACATTCATTCCAAATAACCCTGCAAACATCGTTGGAATAGTAAAAGCCATCGTAATAACGGTGAGGATGCGCATCGTTTCGTTTAATCGTGTGTCCATGACGGCGCGATAAGAATCACGCAGGTTGGTGATAGTACGAAGTAAGCTCGTACAGCGCGCAATCAGCTGCTCGAGATCAATTGACAGATCCTCAATCAGGTCATGATCATCTTCGTATAGCGAGATGATCTTGCCGCTAAGGAGCTTTTCCAGCGCGGTGTTCGTTGGGATAAGTGCGTCTAGATAATCGTTAAGCTTGCGTTCGTATTCGACAAGCTGCGTAATTTCTTTAGGATTAAGATTTCGAACGTCGCTAGTTGCGGCGCGCATTTGGCGATTGATTTGTGCGACGCGCGTTCCGTATTGACGAGTGATAGCGTCAATCATGTGCATGAACAATTTTGTTTTTTGTGTAGTTGGTACGTTGGTTTTTTCAATGAACGGCTGCCATAATCGACCTAGCGGGTCACGGCTGACCGTGACAACGTACTGTTTGCCTATCGCAAATAATACAGGTGTCGTAAAGTCGTTAAAATCATCGTCTGTATCTGGCAGGCGTGTAATAAAGTAATTCCAATCGTCTTCTGAATCGATACGTGGAACTTCGTGCGGGTCAAGGCTGTCGCGTAGAATGTCTTCGTCTAATCCCATATCGATCAGCGTGGAAAGCTCGGCTTCAGTAGGTCGCTCGCAGCGCACCCAGCTACCAGAAAGCAACTTGGTAGCTGATGTGATTTGTGGGCTATGATTGCTGGAGCGGTAATAAGTGATCATCCTTCTAATGATACACTATTGCGGGTCGGCATGCCCAGATGCGCAAGCGATTACTTAGCGGGCTTTATCGTCAGAATCAATATCAACGATGTTATCGGGGTTCATCTCGGGACGAATGGGTACAAGAACCCACAGAATCAAATACGGAATTAGTCCAGGAAATCCGCCCGGTAGTAGCAATATTATAAAGATGATCCGAATGACTGTCGCGTCAATATTAAAATATTCAGCAAGGCCGCCGCAGACACCGGCAATCTTTTTATTAGTTTTTGATCTGTATAGCTTCTTCATAGTATTATTATATCAATTTTTGCAGGCGAATCTATAACAAGCATTTATGATTCGATTTTTGTACGAATAATCTCGTGCGCATCACTGATGACGACAAACGCGCGGCGGTCGTGCCTGCGGATAAGTGCCTTTAATTTCATTTCTTGCATGCGCGTGACGACAACTAGCATGACGCCGTCAGATATTATGCCATTTACTTTTTTCCCATTGACGTAGGTGACCTTTTCACCAATTTCCGCCTGGATAGCTTTGCCGATTTCTTCATACTTCTTACTGACGATCCAGACGCTTTTTGATTCGTCTAACCCTTCAACCGTAACATCAATTGCCTTGTGGGCTACGAAATACGCAATCATCGAATACATCGCATTGTCCCAGCCAAAGACAAAACCTGATGCGGTGAGGATAAAAATATTAATAAACATAATCGCCTCGCCTATCGAGAACGGTGTTTTCTTGTCAATGAGTATAGCGACCGTATCGGCGCCGTCAATTGTGCCGCCGTGCCGTATCACCAAACCGACACCAATGCCAACGATTGCTCCGCCAAATACCGCTGCAAGTATCGGATCGGTCGTGGCGGCAACTGACGAATGAATCACTGTCGTCAGAAGTGCAAGGATGGCTATACCTAGAATGGAGTATAGGGCAAACTCTTTGCCGAGCTTTTTTAGTCCTAAATAAATGAATGGAATATTTAGTAACAGTAAAAAGACACCGATTGGAATATCAAATAGCCGTGAACCGATAATCGAAAGCCCGACGACTCCCCCGTCGGTTAAGTGATTAGGTATAAGGAAAAATTGCAAGCCAATGGCGGCAATGACTGCGCCAATGATGATAATTCCCGCATGTTTAATGACGTTTAAGTTGATATGAACTCCTTTTATTTATTTTGAGCTAAAACTTTAAAATGAGTATAAAAGTAATGTTGACGTTGTACAAACAGACATCCCAGGCCCTATTAAGTGTATCATTGCGGCAAGAAGTGTGCCATTGCCGTGAGTAACGCGGCAAAAAAGTAGCGTACAATGAAAACCCCCGTCATGTATCTCATGACGGGGGTCCTTTACTATCCTTACTCGACTTTATGGTGCTTGACGTAGCATTCGCTCAATCATTCCAGCCGTTTCTCCGTCCAATGCTTGGGCTAGCAGGGTGTTGCCGAAGTTATCGGTTTGGAGTATAGCGATCGGAAATTCGTCGACCAAATGGCCGGTTGATTGAAGTGTCTCGTCTGCTGCTGCAAACTGTCCGTTCAAACGTTGCGCGATCATTATCAGCCATTGCACTCGTAGGCGGGTATTTCTCAGTTCGGTGGAAAAGATTGCGTTGTACTCTTCCCCTTCGGTGGTAGCTGCGGGTGTATCCATCAACACAAGCCGCAGCTCATTGATTGCGGAGGAATATTTACCAGCCTTGAGGAGTTTAAGGGCGGGAGCGAGGTAGTCCGAATCTTTCAAAGATGCACATCCTTTTTGTCATCGAGTATGAGTGAGTAAAGGTCGAGTCATATTTTATAATGAACAAAATGTTATGTCAATTATACAAGCTTTTTTTGATAGTACGACAGCCGTACTGCCTGGAGATTACTAAAACACAAGCTGCACTACCGCGAACAAAACAGCGAACCCTAGTAGCCATCCTCCTGTTACATCGGTAGGATAATGCGCGCCGACATGAACCCGCGAAATACCGATCATCGTAACGAAGACTGTTAGCAAGACGCTCACTACTATGCTGACGGGGGGTGCCAAAAGCGCTAGACTGATGATGATGAAATAGCCACCGCCAATTGTGGCCGCGTAGGTGTGGCTGCTAGGAAAGCTGTATGATTTAATTTTCATGTTCTGTGCGTAAATTGTTTTTGGGCGCGATCTGCGCACGAGCAATTTCAGTAGCGTGCCAATCGGAATACATGCTATCACGGCAGCGCCTAACAGGGCGATTTTTTGGTAATCGTTGAATGCTGCCACAAGGCATGCGACCGCCAAGACAGCCGCCCAAATGCTCGGTAGAGTCATACGGCCTAACCTAGACGAATATGCTTGCAGCCGAACTGGCAATAATGCGACGATGGAAGTAAGCGCGCTGTCGTACCGCCATATGAATGTTTGAATCATGTGACGTAGCATGCTAGTGACGAATCCTAACTACACCTGGTGTCACCTCGACGGGGATAGGTGTCGTGAACTTTACTTCGCCGTCCAGTTCAACTAATTGCGGCGTATTTGTTTGTAATTTGATACTTCGTCCGGTCAGATACGACGTGTGCTGGATGTTTTTACGCTTACCAAAGTAAAAATCAAACATAGCGATGACAAAGCTAAATTTAGACCGTCCACCCAGGGCAAATATAAGCAGTTCCCTATTGTCGATTTTTGCATCTTTGGCGATTTCTTTGCCCGCATGATAGCGGCCATTGGCGATAATGACCTGATGGGTCTCCAGGTGCAATTGCAGTTCACCGTCCTTGTCTTCAATCGTCACTAAAAATGGTTTGTGCTTTATCAGCTGTGCGACACCGTTAATTGCGTACGCATACCGGCCGAACTTTTTTTTCTGCTTATTGGTGACGTGTTTTGCGATTTGTGCCGAGATGCCTACTCCAGCGACGTTCACGAAATATTCATCCTTTATTTTGCCTAGGTCGACGTGGCTTATCTTACCGCGCCTGATCGTTGCTATGGTGTCGTTTATTTCTAGTGGCAAGCCCAGACTGCGTGCGAAATTATTTGTCGTACCTAGAGGTAGCACGCCGATTTGGATGGTCGATCCCGCAAAATAGTCGACAGCGTCGCTAATAGTACCATCGCCACCACCAACAAGCACTAATTCCGGATTGCGTTTTTTTATTGCTGCGATAACCTTCTTCAAACTTGTGTCTTTTTTAAGTATGTTCACTTTACTCAAATCAATAGCATGACTCTTGCAGGCGCTCATAATGACTGGCAGTGCTGCTCGCCCGCGACGCGATCCGGTATTGATAATAAGTTCTGCTTTGATGCGTTTCATTCTCCTATGATACCAAGGATTAGGCGTTGGTAGCTATAGGTCGGAGTGCATTATGTAGCTCGGCGCGATTAAATAAAGGTCTTTTGCGGTTGAGGCGATGCAACAAGTCGGCGAAGTTCTTTGATTTGAGCCTCTTGTTCAATGACTTTTTTCTCGAGACTTTTTTGCTTTGTGGTATCGCGTGAAGTTATAAGTAGCCACTGTATACTGCCAAAGTCATCAAATAGTGGCGCAATTGTTACTTCCCAGTATTTCATCGTGCCTTTGAATGTTGGGCAGTATCCTTCAAACTTTGCCAGTTGGCCGTCGTTGGCTTGTTTTAGCGCGTTCGCAGCTTGTGGTTGTATATTTCCATGCCAGAAAGATAGCCAGTCTTTACCTATGACGTCTTTTGGAGTGTCAATTTCCATGACTTTCAAGCCATATGGATTAAATGACATCAAAATGCCATCAGTGCCAACGATTTTTACGCAGTCCTCTGATGACCCATAAAAGCAGCTGATTATC
Source organism: Candidatus Saccharimonadota bacterium (assembly GCA_028289015.1). Taxonomy (GTDB): domain Bacteria; phylum Patescibacteriota; class Saccharimonadia; order Saccharimonadales; family Saccharimonadaceae; genus UBA6022. The sequence continues at coordinate 19,359 of JAQGHC010000036.1, forward strand.
TTATCGGTTGGCAAATTATTCATCTGTACTAATTATACGCTATAGGACGTATATGATCAGGGTTCGGTTCGGCGTGTAGTGATTGTGCGGTGTTGATCTGCACGATGTGATCTATTGTTCCTGGCTGGGGTTAGTGGATACGTTTGGAACTTCTCATGATGAGATGCGTGTATTAAAACCTGTCTGGGAGATGATTTGAGAAACGGTATCTTCAAGCGTATTGGACTCCAGGATAGCTATTTCAGTATCGTATCCCGTGTAGTCGTTCGGCATGTACCACCTTTTCATCTCTACCTCGCCAAAGTCCACGTTGTTCTTGGAGTTATGTCTCCTTAGTGTTTCATCAAATGATACGTCGAAGTAATAGAAATAGGTTTCTCCTTGATTTAACTGTATTAGTCGATCAAAAAGATTACTATAATATTTCATTCGCATGATGCCTTCGATGATTACGTCGCGGTCATGTTCAAAGGCGTACGCGACAGTGCGATAGATTAGATCTGCGTTGATAGAATCAGGACCTTCTTTTTCCTTTAATATTTTTCGACGAAAGTGGTCATGTTCGATCAATACGGGATGGGGTTCGACTCTACTCTGAACCTCGCGAGCAACGACGCTTTTTCCGGAACCAGAATTGCCCCTTAGTACTATTAATTTTGTCATGTTTCAATCATAGCAAATTAAAAGACCTCGAGAGTCTATTAAGCATAATCATCTTGACTGGGGCTAGTGGATGAGTTTAGAACTTTTCAGTTGATGTTATGCGTTGAGAGCGTTGTCAACACGAGCTTCAAGTTCACTCATTGATTTCACGAATTGCTCCTCAAGATCAATATCGTAATAATTTGCCAATACGAGTATAGACCATAGGCAATCTGAAAGCTCATGGCTTAATTTCGTATCAATATTGTCCATAGCGCGATGGCCATTTTTAGCCATTATAATTTTACTTAAGTCGCCGACATCTCCGACAAAGCCTGCCATTAATTTGTCGCCATCCCAGGCGCCGCCATGATCGCGTGCATTTAATTGATTATATTTTTCTCGTACACGTACTGCTGCTTCTAGTAGCTCTTGATAAGTCATAGCCGTATTATAACAATTAAATAGACTCCCGAAGAAGCTTATTTAATCATCATCTTGGCTGGGGCTAGTGGATATGTTTAGAACTTTTCATGAAGAAATAGTAATTATAAATGCCCAATTGTTATAGGATTGTTGCTACGTTGCTTTAGCCACGCTAACGTCGATACGATCAGAATGGCGAATATTCCGAATAGAGCATCCATTGGGTCTGGGGTGTTGAAGTTTTCCCATTGTCCATTGAAAGGCAAAATGACATTATTGATTGGTTGCGAAAGCTCCAAGACAATGTTCATAGCCGCTAGTATGAAAGCGGTTACATACGTTCTAATATTAAGGCCAGTCTTAAATGTCTTTTTCCCGCTCAGTAAAACCATCAAAAATATCGTGCCTAATAAATTTGATATATGACTAGTCAGCCAAGGCGCGTTGATATAGTCTATTAATCTTTGATCGCCAGTATTAATCAAATATATTAAACCAAAGAATGCCGAAGCATTGAGTAGTGAATAATATAATTTATGCCTGTCTGTATGTTCATTAAGGTGCTCGAGAAAGTCCAGGTTTTTTCGTTGCGTGTTTTTATCTTTAGATTTCATTGATAATTTATTATATCAAACAAAAAAGACCTCCGAGGAGATCTTTTAAGCATAATAATCTTGGCTGGGGCTAGTGGATGTGTTTAGAACTTTTGATCACAAGCAAAACTTTGAATTTGTTCAAAACTTAGGTTGAGAGACGGAGTATATAAGATTTAGGATGAACAGGCGTGTGGGGTGTGGCATAGAATGCCGCACCCCACACCGAAGAACCTGCTATACGAATTCCGTTGAGCCGTCAGGGCGCGCAACCCATATAGTGCAGTCCGACAGTTTGTCGATTGCATTATCGATGTAGGTATTCGCACTTGCCGATAAGTTAACCCAACTTGCCTCATCGATCACGATTGCGCCTATGACACTGAATGAATCCATGTGACGTTCGGCGAGCTGATGAAGTATGGGAGTCGAGCGAAGTGGTGTGCCGCTCATGAGCTCATCTTTCGTCATGTGGTCATCCGCCTTGCTCGCCGCCTTA